>CAWFHK010000002.1:0-86008 GCA_963815655.1 uncultured Acidobacteriota bacterium | reverse complement strand
CTGCGCGTCCAGCCCCGGGAACTTCGGGAGAAGCGACGGATGGATGTTCAGGATCCGGCCGGAGTACGCCGCGACGAATTCGGGCGACAGGAGGCGCAGGTAGCCGGCGAGGCAGATGAGGTCCGGTTCGAGGGGATCGAGGATCTGCCGGACGAGCCGCTCGTGCTCCCGCCGGCCCATCCCGGGCGGCCGCGGGACGGCGTGCGCCGGGATCCCGCGGCGCCGCGCCTCGGAGAGGCCGGCCGCGCCGGCCTGGTCCGAGAGCACCGCGGCGATGCGCGCGCCGGGGATCTCTCCGCGGTCGATCGCGTCGGCGATCGACCGGAAGTTCGTCCCCCTCCCCGACAGGAAGACGACGATCCGCTTTTCAGACAAAGTCGATCGTCACGTGCCGGCTTCCCGAGACCACGTTCCCGATGAAGTAATGTGCTTCGCCGAGGGACGTGAGGAGATCCGAGATCCGCGGGATCCGATCCGCCGCGACGAAGAGGACCATGCCGATGCCCATGTTGAAGACGCGGTGCATCTCCTCGCGGCCGACTCCTCCCTCCCGCTCGAGGAGATCGAAGATGGGAAGGACGGGCCACGACCCGGAGCGGATCGCGACGTCCACGTCCGCGGGCAGCACGCGCGGGATGTTGTCGAAGAAGCCCCCGCCGGTGATATGCGCCATCGCGTGGACGAGGTCCTCGGCGAGGAGCGGCTCGAGCACCCTGAGGTACGAACGGTGAGGCGCGAGGAGCGCGTCGGCGACCGTCCGGCCGCCGAGCTCCTTCAACCGGTCGTCCGGCCGCTTGCCGAGGTCCTCGAAGAGGATCTTGCGCGCGAGCGAATACCCGTTCGTGTGAAGCCCCGCCGACGGCAGCCCGACCGCGACGTCCCCTCGCAGGACGCGCGTCCCGTCGAGGACCTTCTCGCGCTCGACCGCCCCGACGATCGTGCCGGCGACGTCGTACTCCCCCGCCGGGTAGAAGCCGGGCATCTCGGCCGTCTCCCCCCCGAGAAGAGCCGTGCCGTTCTCGCGGCAGGCCCGCGCGATCCCCTCGATGACGGCTGCGAGCACGGCCGGATCGAGCTTGCCCATCGCGACGTAGTCCAGGAAGAAGAGGGGCCGCGCGCCCTGGACGAGGATGTCGTTGACGCAGTGATTGACGAGGTCTCCGCCGCAGGTGTCGTGGCGCCCGGTCTCGAAGGCGATCTTCAGCTTCGTTCCGACGCCGTCGGTCGAAGCGACCAGCACCGGCTCCCGGTACGAGGAGAAGTCGGGCCGGAAGAGTCCCCCGAATCCGCCGACGTCCCCGAGGACCCCGGGCGTGAACGTCGAGCGGATGGCCTCCCGGGCGCGGGCGAGCGCCGCGCTCTTGGCGTCGATGTCGACGCCGGCGGCGGCGTAGCGGTTCGTCTCCAAGGGGGCCGATTATAGGCTTCCGAAAACTCAGTCCTTCCACCGGACGACGAACCGGCCGACCGCGCGTGAATTCGGGAACATCTCCTCGAAGCGCGCGACGATCGCCGGACGAAACCTCGAGTGGGGCGGCCGGATGTTGACGATCGCGGCCAGCGTCCCTTTCCTCTCGAGGCAGCGGAAGAACTCCTCGGGCTTTTCCAGCGCATTGTATGGGGGACTCGGGCCGCACGGCACGGCGTCCTCGATTCCCGAGAGGAAAACGACCTCCTGGGAGTCGGGCCCCGCGTAAACGGGCCTTCCGCCGCTTCTCTCGCGGACGAGCGGTATCAGCGCGCCGTACACCCGGGAGTCCTCCTCCGTCACTCTCAATCCGCCGGCCCGCGGGAGGTCGAGCCCGGCGGGAAAGGCGATGCGCTCGAAGCGATGACCGGTGGCGGTGATGTAGCTGGTGTTGGTCCGCAGGAGGGCGAAGAGGAGGTAGAAGGCCAGGACGGCGGCGTGCACGGCCCGGGGCGGCCGCGCCTCGCTCCCGACGAGAGCGAGAATCGCCAGAACGACGATCGGCGCGAAATAGAAGAAATAGAAGGGAATCGCGAACGGGAATTGAACCAGGCTCACGATCGCCCCCATGGCGGCGAGCAGGAAGATCTTCTGCCGCGTCTCGGCGCTCCAGAACCCCCGGCGATGGGCCTCGGCCAGCCGCAGACACGCCGCGAGCACGACCGAGACGCTCAGGAAGCGCGCCGAGTTCCAGACCGCGCGATAGGCCTCCTGCGAGGAGCCCGACAGCCAGAGGGCCGCCGCCAGCGTCGCGACGAACAGGATCATGAGGGGCCTCGCGAAGCGAGAACGAAAGACGGATCCGGCGCCGAGCACGATCGTGTAGGGAACGGCGGGCCAGAACGCGGAGAGAGTCGGCATGAAGAACCTGGATCCGAGGTGAACGCCCGTCCCGGCGACGACGCCCCGGATGAGATCGGCGAGCCCGCCGCGGAGAGCGAACGCGGCCATGAAGAGAAGGATCGGCAGGAGGGCTCCGGCCGCCAACGGCAGGATCGGCCCCATCAGGCCCGAGAAGCGGCGCGCGAACGGGCCCCCGCCGTCGGAGGCTTCGCTCCAGATCAGAAAGCCGCAGATCGCGGCGGACGGCACCAGGAAGGAGACGAACTCCCCTTCGGCCAGCCGGTCGCGGACCATCAGGAAAAGGAATGCCAGGAAGAGAGCCAGCCCCGCCGCCTTGAAGAACAGGAACCCGGAGAAGCGCGGCCGGCCGGTCGGATGGCTCGTGGGGGCGGCGAGCTGTTGCTCCCGGTAGACGAGAAAGAGGAGAGCCGCGGCGATCATGTGCGCGCCGGTGACCTTGAAGAGGATGGAAGTCCCGGCGAGCGCGCCGGCCAGGAACAGCCAGCGCCGACGGCCCGTCTCGACGTGGCGCAGGAGGGCCAGGGCGCCGAACGTCGCGAAGAAGAGGTTGTACCAGCACACGCTGTCGCCGAAGTAATTCGGCAGGCTCCAGGCCACGCAGAGCAGCGTGACGAGTCCCGCGAGGAGAGGAGACGCAAACCGGGAGGCGATCGCGAAGACCGCGGGAACGAAGATGAGAAAGGAAAGAAAGAGCGCCATCCGAATCGACGTCAGCCGAACACCGAAGGCCCGGAAGGCGAGCGCGTTCCAGAAACTCAGCCCTCCCGTGTAGATCTCCACGAAGTCGCGATGCGGCGTCTCGCCGTTGAAGACGTGCTCCGCCTGCTGGGCGAGCACCCCTTCATCGTGCGGGATCCAACCGCGAAGCCGGAAGGGAAAGACGTACGCGGCTCCGACGAGCCAGACCAGAACGAGGACGAGCCTCTTGTTCTGTCCGAACGGGAGGACCAATGTCAGTCCCTCCAACGCGCGTCGAACTGACCGATCGCGCGGGAGTGAGGGAAGGTCTCTTCGAACCGGGCGACGACCCGCGGTCCGAGCCGGCTCGCGAACGCGGGTTTTCGGTTCAGAACGACGGCCCGAACAGCCTTCTCCTCGAGAGATCGAAAGGCGTCATCCGGCCTCTCCATCGGGTCGCGGGGAGAGCCGGCGCCGCGGGAGACGGCATCCCGAAGGCCGGAAAGGAAGAGAACCTCGTCGCAGTCTGGGCCGGCGTAGATCGGCCTGCCGCCGCTCTTGTCCTGGACGAGCCGGATCAGCGGGCCGTAGACGCCGGCGTCCCCCGCGGTGACCCGGATGCCGCCGGCCCGGGGAAGGTCGAGGACGGCGGCCGGATCGTAACGCTCGAAATGTTGACCGAGATCGTAGACGTAGGCGGGATTGGTGCGGAGCAGGGCAAAGAGCAGATAGAAGGCGAGCATCTCCGCGTGGAGGAGCCGCGGCGGCCGCGGCTCGCTCCCGATGAGCGCGAAGATCAGGAGCGCGACGAGTGGAGCGAAATAGAAGAAGTAGATCGGGGCGGCGAACGGATACTGGACGAGGCCGGTGATCGCCACCACGGCCGCCAGCAGGAAGACCTTCTGCCGCCTCTCGGGACTCCACAACCTCAGGCGATGAGCGTCGGAGAGCCGGAGACAGGCGGCGAAGACCGCCGCGACGCCGAGGGAACGGGCCGAGTACCAGACCGCGCGGTAGACGTCCTGCGAATCGCCGGAGAGCCAGAGCGCGCCCGCGAGAGTCAGCCCGAGGAGGACGAGGACGGGCCCGCCGAATCGAAAGCGCCGGAGCGATCCGGCGCCGAGGAGGACCGTGTAGGGGAGGACCGGCCAGAGCGCCGAGGGCGGCGGCAGCCACATCCTGACGAACTGCACGTGGGCGCCGGTTCCCGCCATCAGCCCGCTCCAGAGATCCCCCAACGCGCCCTTCGAGGCGAACGGGACGAGGAAGAGGAGGATCGGCAGGAGCGCTCCGGCCGCCAGTGGGAGAACCGAACGGGACAGGACTCGGAGGCGGCGCGAGAAGGGGCCGGCGTCCCCGGAAGCTTCACGCCAGATCAGAAGGCCGCAGACCATGACTTCCGGGGCGAGGAAGTGCACGAACTCCATGTCCCGGAGATGGCTTCGGACCATCAGGAAAAGGAGGGCGAGGAAGAGACCGAGCCCCGCCGTCAGGAAGAGCAGGTAACCCGAAACGCGGCGCTTTCCCCCGGCGCCCCCCCGGGACGAGGAAAGGTCGCGTTCCCGGTAAACGAGGAAGAGGAGAGACGCCGCGATGACGTGGGCGCCGATCACCTTGAAGAGGCAGGAGACGCCGGCCGCCAGGCCCGCAAGGAGGAGCCAGCGTCTCTGCCCGGTTTCGACATGGCGCAGGAGTGCGAACACCGCCCATGTCGCCAGGAAGAGGTTGTACCAGGAGGGAAGCCCCGCGAAGTAATTCGGCACGCTCCACGCGACGGCGAGGAGCGTCACGAGCCCCGCCGAGACGGGACCGCCGAACCGGGATGCGATCGCGAAGACGGCCGGCACGAACGCGAGGAAGGAGAGAAAGAGAATCAGGCGCAGGGAGGTCAGCCGGATCCCGAAGAGGCGGAACGCGAGCGCGTTCCAATAGCTCAGTCCGCCCGTGTAGATCTCCGGGAAATCGCGATGCGGCATCTCGCCGTCCAGGACATGTTGGGCCTGCTCGGCGAGCACACCCTCATCGTGCGGAATCCAACCGCGAAGCCGAAAAGGGAATACGTAGACCGCGCTGACGAGCCAGACGAGCAGGAAGACGAGCCTTCCCGCGGGAGCGAGCCTCCGGCCTCGCGGGAGACCGGCTGGCGGTGCCGGGGAGCGGGTGGGCTCGCCGTCAGCCGCGGATGCGGAGGTCATGTTCCGACGGAGGTTAACCGATTCCGACAGCGCACTCTCCGCCAGCGCCTCTACGGAAGCACGGCCTCGACGAACGACACCTCGTCGCTCCTCGAAACGCGCCTCAAGGCCACGCCGGGAAACCGGCGGGAAACGGCGGAGGGGAGGTCGTAACGCGGCCCGACGTGTATGAGCCAGATCGCCTGTCCGGCGGGTATGCGATAGACCTCGACGAACCGCTTCAACTCGTTGCCGAGGACGTACTCCGTTGCGTTCCAGATCGGAGAGCCGACGATGCGATAGCCGCCGGCGGCGCTGACCCAGAAGTCCTGCAGCCGGGGGTCGGGAGCCGTCCCGCCCTTCTGTCCCAGGTAGTACTCGAGGATGCAGCCGGCCTCGAAGTCCATGAACAGGAGGCTCCCGGCAGGAGCCGTGGAACGGAGCTCCTCGATCGCCGCCCTCAACCGGCGAGCGCTGTGACGCTCGGGGTCCCGCTCGACCGCAGAAAGACTGAGGGGCGCCAGGACCACGACGAGAATCATCGCCGGCCAGAGCCGGCCAGCGGCGAGAGACGACAGCGCGACCGAGATCGCCGCCGATGCGAAGAGGAGCAGAAAGGCGGAATGACGGGTCCCTCCATAGGGATAGAGGTCCAGGAGTGACGCTCCCGCACCCAGGAGGAAGGGAAGCGCCAGGAGGAGAGCCGACGCGCTTCGCCTCCTGGCGAGGATGACGAGGCCGGCCAGGGCGAGGAGACACGCGACGGTCCCGGCCGCGGCCGACCCGCAGAGGTAACGGAAGACGGCTCCCGTCTGGCGGACCAGAAAGTCGAGCGGCCCGTCCTGGTCCGCCTGGAAGTACTCCGCGCGCAGCATGCGCGTCCTGACGAGGCGTTCAAGCGAGCCTCCTCGGAGACGCGCGACATGGGTCGCCGCGAGCCCCAGGCAGAGAAGCCCCACGCCGGCCTGGCACGCCGCCCAGGTCCGGACGAGGCCCGCCGGCGGCCGCTCCCTCCACAGGCGAACGAGCCCGTAAACGAAGAGGGCCAGCGCGACGAAGAACGCCGAGTAATGCGTCAGGAGCGCCAGGGAAAGAAACGCCGAGGAGGCCGCGATCCGGAGCGGCGACCGCTTTTCCATGGCGCGCTCGAAGAGGAGGAGCGCGGCCGCCGTCAGCAGGAGCAGGAGCGCGTAGTTGCGGACCTCGGCCGAGAGCGCCACGAGCGCCGGCGAGAAGGAAAGAAGGACGAGCGCCATGAGGGCCGCGGACCTGCTCGCCAGAACAGAGATCCACCGGTAGGCCACCCAGAGAAAGCCCCCTCCCAGCGCTGCGGGAAGGAGCCGCAGGAAGAGCTCCGAGCTCCCGAGACGGATCCAGAAGCGCAGGAGGAAGAAGAAGAGCGGGGGGTGCGCGTTGTTCAGACTTCCCCGATAGACGTCGAGGGCCCGGGGCATGCCGGACAGAAGAAAGTGGACCGCCTCGTCTCCGCTCAGGGCCCTGCCCTGCGCCGCCAGAATCCGGATTCCGAAGCCCAGCCCGACGATCGCCAGCGCGAGGTGATCGCAATGTCGGGAGAGCCAGGACTCGCTCCGTGCCCCTCCGGGACCGGCCGGCGGGGCCGCGCGCTCCGGAATCATGGCGACGTCCCGCGGTCGAGGTAGAGCAGGGCTTGCGCCGTGCGGGCTCGCTGTCCCGTCTCGAACGTCCTGGCGACGTAGTTCTTCTCGATCCATCCGCCGATCCGCCGGCCGTAGTCCCTCCCGAAGAGGGAGTGGCCGTACTCGCTCGTGGGACGCAGCCAGATCACGATCGCGGCCGGGCGCGCCTTCGCGAGCTCGGCCAGGACTTCCGATTCGTTTTCCGCGGTGAGGTAGCCGGGGAGGTAGAGCTTGTGGCGGATCGGGTTGGCGCGGCCGGAGAGGAGGTTCAGGACCTCGCCTTCCGGAAAGACGACGAGCCCATCCCCGGGAGCGGTCCCCCGCCGGATGGCGAGGGCGAGATCGGTCAGCTCCCGGACGACCCGCGGCCGCGTCGAGAGCATGCCGTCCGTCCCGGGAATCGGAATCCTGTCGTCGGAGGCGTACTGCAGGAGCCGGCCGCCGAACGCCAGCACGGCGACCGCGGCGATGCCGGCGAGAACGGCGCGGCGCAGGCGCCGGCGCGCGAAGCCGTCCTTCTCGGAAACCACCGCCAGGCGCAGCAGGCCGAGACCGCAGACCAGGGCGAAGAGCAGCGGCGGCCCGACGTAGGCCGAGTCGCCGATATGGAAGGGGCGTCGGTAGGAGAGGAGCAGACCCGTCAGGCCGAAGGCCGAGAGGGCCGCCGCGCGCGGCCCGGCCGCGAGCCTGAACCCGGCGACGAGCGCCGCGAGACACACGAGAGGGGCGGCGCTGAAGAGAACCGCGCCGGAGGCTCCTCCCAGGAGCGCCAGGAGCCCGAGAACGACGAGCAGCGCGATCAACGGGGGAACGCGCTCGCGCGGCCAGGGCGCGCCGGGACGCCGGCCGGCGAGCAGAGCGATCACGAGGAAGGCTCCGAGCCACGTGCCCGAGGAGTAGAGAAGCTCGAGGAGGCCGTGCTTCCAGTCGGCGATCGTCGAGAACGCCACCACGAACCGGCGGGTCTCCGCGGGCAGCCCGGTCAGAAGAACGTGCCCGTCATTGAGCACGGCGCCGGCTCCCGCGCTCGCGATGAAGACGAGGAGCACGCCGCCAAAGACAAGGAGGAACCCGGTCAGGACCCGGCCGGCGTCCACCGGAAGCGGTCTCCGGCGACCCGACCGGAAGCGACAGAGGAGCACTCCGGTCAGCGCGACCACACCCCATTCCGTGCGGCAGAGACCAGCCAGCGCGGCCAGGGCCCCTGCCGCGAACAGACGGAGAGCGCCGCTGTCCCCGGCACGAGGACGGCGGCAGGCGACCGCGATCGCCAGCAGGCCGAAGGTCGCCGCCTGCCAGATGCGATACCCCATCCCGAGGAGAGGGCCCCCGGCGTTCGGCATGAAGACGAAGACCGGGATCGCGAGGGCGGCGGCCCAGGCCGCCTCGGCGCGGCCCGTGACGCGGCGCGCCGCCAGGCCGAGCACGGCGAGGGTTCCGCACGCGGCCGCCGCGCCCGAGAGCACCAGGGTCGCGAGACCCGATCCGAACGCGCGGAAGAAGGCCGCCTGGTAGTAGGGAGTGAAGGGGCCGAACCAGTAGACGACGTCGCGATAGAGGAGCTGCCCGCGGGAGAGGGCGTCCGGCACGATCCACTCGCGTCCCGAGTCGATGATCGCGTCCGACCATTTCCCGCGCGAGGCGATCCAGAGAGCGGCCGTCGCCGCGGCCCCCGCCGCGAGGAGGACCGCCCCGGACGCGCGGCGAGCGCGGCCCTCTCCCGTCATCGCTGGAGCAGATACAGCCGGGCGAGGGCGGCGGAAGCGGGGCCCTCTCCCTCGGGCTGGAAGGAAGCCGGCCGGTAGTTCTCTTCGATCCAGCTCCAGACCCTTCTTCCGTAGTTCTTTCCGAAGAACCGGCGCCCGTACTCGGGGGTCTCCCGGTTCAGGATCACGATCGCGGCCGGACGGGCCCTCTCCAGCTCCGACACGATGTCGGACTCGTTTTCGTCGGAGAGGTAGCCGGGGAGGTAGAGCTTGTGGCGCAGGGGATTGGGCCGTCGCGAAAGAAAGTTCAGGATTTCTCCCTCGGGAAAGACGGCCAGTCCCTCGGTGGGTCCCGTTCGCGAGCGAATCGCGGCCGAGAGGGTTGACAGGGTCCGCGCCGTATCCGGCGGCGCCGAAAGCATCCCCTCCGTGCCCGGGACCGCGACCCGCGCGTCATGGGCGTACCCGATGATCCGGTCGGAGAACGAGACGACGATCAGGCCGGCGAGCAGGAATTGAAAGCAACGTTGGAGCCGGATCCGGGTTGCGCTTGTCCGCTGCAGGACGACGAGCTCCCGGAGCGATGCCAGCGCCGCGACGAGTCCGAACAGGAGCGCCGGCGCGACATAGGGCAGGTCCTCGATGTTGAAGAACCGGCGATAAGACAACATCATGGCCATGGCGCCATAGGCTGCGAGCGCGGCGGAGCGCGGGCCTCCTCCCCGGAGCAGTCCCAGGACGACGGCCACGGGCCCGATCACGGGGGCGGCTCCCATCAGGCGCATCCGGATCGAGCCCGCATAGTCCGCGTACAGGATCAGGTACAGAGCGACCCCGGCGAGCCAGGGAAGGCGGCGCCGGAACCGTCCGGGATCCTCCTTCCAGGCGGCGGCGACATCGATCAGGAGAAGGAGACCGGCCCACAGCGCCACCGAGTACAGGAGGCGCAGGAGATTCCCGACCGGATCGTGAAACCCGGACAGGTAGAGGAGGAAGCGGCGCGTCTCCGGCGGCAGCCCGCCGAGCAGGACGTGCCCGTCGCGGAGGACGGCCCCGCGCCCGGCGAGACCGATGAAAACGGCCAGGACTCCGCCACAAGCCAGGAGGAACCCCGATCCCGCGAGAAGGACGTCCCGGAAGCCTCGCCGTCCAAACCGGTCGCGCACCAGGAACGCGACCGCCGCGCCGCAGACGGCCGCCAGTCCCCACTCGATCCGGCAGAGGCCCGCCAGACCGCTCAGGCAGCCAACGCCGAAGGCTCGCATCCACGAGCGGGAGGGGCGGACCGCCAGCGAGACCGCGAGCAACGAGAAAGCCGCCGCATGCCAGATGCGGTAGCCCATCCCGAAAATGGCGCCTCCCCCGTTCGGCATGAAGAGGAGGAAGGGGACGGCGAGAACTCCGGCGAGAACGGCCTCTCGACGGCCCGTGACGCGCCGCAGCGCCAGGAAGAGGACCGCCAGCACGACGGCCGAAGAAACGACTCCGGCCAGAACGAGACTCCGGAACGTCGAACCGAAGACGCGGAAGACGAGAGCGTGCAGGTACGGCGTCAACGGCCCGAACCAATACACGACGTCGCGATACAACAGTTCGCCGCGCGCCAGGCAGTCGGGCACGATCCACTCGCGTCCCGAATCCACGATCGCGGAACCCCACTTCCCGCGCGAGGCGATCCAGAGGCCGGCCGTCGCGGGCACCGAGGCGACAAGCAGGACCGCGGACAGAAGGCTCCCTTGGAGCTTCCGGGTCAGCACGCTGCGGCCGGCCGCGACCGGTCGAGACCTCCCGGATGGAGCCGACCGGGCCAAACGGGAGGGGAGATCCGGCCGGTGTTCCGAGATCTGCCGAGAAGCAGCACTTTCGAGCTAGTCTAACCCAGCGCGTGCGATGCGGAGTCCGGAGCGCTCTGCTTCCGGAGAGCTCCCAACGATCGCGGAAGCTTGCCGGGAGAGTCCCGAAGGCGGACCTCGACGATGAGAATGTCGCCGAATCTCCCGACGACCGAGAAAACGGCTCCCGGGAGACGGCGGGCCAGCGCCGCGGTGGGATCGTCCTCCAGGCCGAGGCGGATCATCCAGAATCGCTCTCCGGCGCGGAGGCGGTAGATCCCGATCAGCCGCTCGATCTCGTCGCCGAGCTTCTCCGCGTCGGAGGCCCAGACCGGCGAACGAACGACGCGGTAGCCGCGCCGGGAATCGGTGTACGACCCATACTCGCCGAGGTAGTAGCGAAGGACGGCCCCCGTCTGGCGGTCGGTCCAGAGCAGGCTTCCGGGCGGGGCAACGCTCCGAAGCCGCGCGATCGCCCCCCTCGTCGGGGCAAGGCTCCCGAGCGGCGAGGACCACTCCGGATTTCCCCAGAGGAGCGGGAGCAGGACGACGCCCGACAGGACCACCCTCGGCCGCCGTCGCGGGAAACAGAGACACCGCGACCCCGACGGCCGCGCCGGCGAAGAGAAGGAGGTAGGCGGAGTGCCGCGTCCCGCCGAAGGGATACAAGGCCATCAACCCGAAGGCCGCTCCCAGGAGAAAGGGAAACGCGAGAAGGATCGCGGAGGACCTCCGCTTGAATGCGAGAGAGACGACCCCGGCGGCGGCGAGAACCGCTCCGATGGCGGACGCGGCCGGCGAACCGAAGAGGGAGCGGGAGACGGCCGCCGCCTGGCGCAGGAGGAAGCCCGTCGCGGTCTCGCGATCGGGATGGAAGTAGCTGCCGGCGAGCGGCCCCGTCAGATTCTGGACGGCCTCGGTCCCTCGCAGCGGCGCCACCTGAGTGAAATAGAGGAAGAGATAGAGGGCGGCCACGCCCGCCTGAAACGCCGCCCAGGTCCAGAAGACGCGGAGCGGCGGACGTTCGCTCCGGAAGCGAGCGAGCGCATAGAGGAAGAGGGACATCGTGACGAAGAGCGCGGCAAAGTGGGTCAGGATCGCCAGGAAGAGGAGAAGGGAGAACCGGGCGATCCGGGCCGGAGACCGCGCTTCGAACGCGCTTTCGAGCTCGGAGAGCGCGGCGGCCGAGAGAAGGAAGAGAAGGCTGTATCCGCGCACCTCGGACGAGAGGGGCAGGAACGCCGGCGAAAAGGCGACGAGGAGGAGGGCCACGAGGCCCGCGGTCCTTCCGCAGAGGCGCCCGGCCCAACGCCGGACGAACCACAGGGATCCGATGCCGAAGATGGCGGGCAACGAGCGCAGGAAGAGCTCCGAATCGCCCGCGCGCATCCAGAAGTGGAGGAGCAGGAAGAAGAGCGGCGGATGCGCGAGAAACCGGCTGTTCTGATAGACGCCGATGAGGCTCGGCGCGTTCGCCGCCTCCAGGTGGAGCGCCTCGTCGGGGCTCAGATACCGGTCCCGCGACGCGGCGATCCGGATCGCCAGGACGAGGGCGACCGCGACAAACGCCGCGAGATCGCCGTGATGACGGGTCCACTCCCTGACGGACCGAGTCGCCGTCACGTGACGAGCGACGGGCGCCCCTGCCAGCGCCGCCAGGCGGCCGTCGCGCGGATCTCGTCGATCGCCGCGAAGGCCAGGTCGAGCTCCCGGTCCTCCGTGTAGAAGTGCGGGGAGAGGCGGATGCCGACGCCCGGCCTGTAGTCCACGACGACGTCGCGGGCGTTCAATTCCCGGGAGACCTCGAGCGCGTTGTCGAAGTCCGCCGCCGCCGTGCCGCCGCGCCGGGCCGGATCGCGCGGAGTCGAGCAGCGGAATCCCCGCGACTCCGCGAGGGCGATCAATCGGGACGTCTGCCGCAGCGACTTCTCCCGGATCGACGCGATCCCGGCCCGCGCGACGATCCGGGGGCCCTCCCTCGCGGCGTAGAGCGCGGGGATCGCCGGAGTCCCGAGGAGGAAACGGAACGCGTCGTCGCGGTGGCGCATCGGAGGCGGCTCGAAATCGAACGGGGCCGGATGAGCCATCCAGCCGGTCAGCGCCGGCGAGAGCCGGGAGCGCCGATCCGGTCGGACGTAGAGGAACGCGCCGCCGGGCCCGCCGCAGAGCCACTTGAGCACTCCGCCGACCAGGACATCGACGCCCAGGCCCCCGGCCGACAGGGGGAGCGTTCCCGCGGACTGGTACACGTCGACGGCGAGCAGCGCTCCCGAGCGCCGGCACTTCTCCGCGATGGGCGCGAGGTCGAGCACGAACGCGCTCTTGAACAGGACGTGCGAGATCGCCACGAGCGCGGTGCGGTCGTCGATCGCGTCGGCGATCCGCCCTTCGTCGGCCGAGAGGCCGTCTCCCCGCGGCGAAGGGACCGTCACGATCTCCGCGCCGAGGCGCCGGCCGAGGCCGTCGGCGACGTAACGAACGGAGGGGAACTCTCCGTCCACCATGACCATGCGGTTTCGCCGCCCGGACCAGTCGAGCGCCGAGATCAGGACGGCCATCGCGGTCGTCACGTTGGGGAGCATCGTCACGCTGCCCGGCGGAACTCCGAGCAGGGGCGCGATCTCGTCGCCCACCGAAACGGACATGTCCCACCACGTGTCGGCCCAGGCGCGCACCCCGCGGCTCGCCCAGGTCTGCGCGTACTCGGCCAGGGCCCGCGCGGCCCCCTCCGGCATCGCGCCCAGGGAATTGGAGATGAGATAGGTCGTCCGGTCGAGGATCGGGAATTCCCGCCGGAACGCGAGGAGAGCGTCCGTGGACCCCGGCATCAGGCCCGGTCCGGCGCCGTCACGGGCAGGTCGCGAACGCGTCCGTGTCCTGCACCGGGGCAAACGCCCTCCCGGCCGGATTCTGGTACTCGCGTTTCTGGCCGCTCACGGTGTCGTCCACGTGCAATGCCACCTGAACGTCGGTCAATCCGGAAGCGAAGACCCAGTAGCGGTGGAACGGGTCGGTGCAGGCGTTGACCACCTTCGTGAAGACCTCGAGGTTGTTCGAGGTGAAGAACCAGAAGAGGCCGGTGTCGGCGGTGACGGGAACCGCGCGCATGTAGCCGCTCTGCCCCTGGGAGGGCGCCGCCCAGTCGCCGTACACGAGGAAGCGTCCGCCAAGGCAGAGGTGGCTCCCGGTCGTCACGCAATTCGCATCGCTCTCGAAGTAGGCGTCATCCACGTAAACCTTTATCGTCTCGGACGTCGCGGAGCCGGCAAAGTCCACGCCGCCCAACGAGGAGCGGGCGGACCCGGATAGGGCCGGCGCCTCCGTGCGAGCCTGCACGTCGATCCAGGTGTCGCGAAGAATCGGCTGCGCGACCAAAAAGGTCGTTTGAAGCTCCTCTCCCGAGCAGCCGGCGCCCAGATAAAAGCGCACATCCAGGTAAGGCGAAATCACGGCGCCCGGCGCGACGTTGGAGGGAATCCAGATGCTCGCTCCAGCGGCGTACGTGTGCCCGGCGGTCACGGAAACACATTGCCCGATCGTCGCGTTCGGGGCATTGCCCGAGATCGGCTCGCTCGTCAAGAGCGCCGAGCCCGAGACGCCGCCGCCGTGGTCGAAGGAGCTCCAGGCCCCGGTCGTGTAGGACGTGACAGTCCATCCCGAGAGACTGCTCGCGAATCCGGGATTCACGAGCAGGTTGCCCGCGGCGGCCGGCAGAGCCGGCATCGCCGCGACGGCGAAGATCGCGGTGAGAAGACGGCGCATCGGAGGCCTCCTTTAATGGCGGTGGAGTCCTCATGCTAACGCCGAACATCGGCGCCGGGGACGCCGCGTCCACGCGGAGGCCGCTCTCGCGATCCCCAGACCGCCCGGCCGCCCTTCCAGACCTGCCGCAGGGCGCGCACGTTCTTCACGTCCCGCAGGGGGTCTTCGGAGAGGAGGAGGAAATCCGCCCGCTTTCCGGGCTCGAGCGTTCCGCGGTCCTTCTCCAGGCCGAGCGAGCGGGCGGCGGTCTGTGTCGCCGCCCGGATCGCCTCGAGCGGAGAGAGGCCGGCCTCGACGTACAGGTCCATCTCGATCGAGACGCCGAGGCCCGGGAAGGCCCACATGTCCGTGCCGAGCGCGACCGGGACCCCGGCCGCGTGGAGGCGCACGAGGTTCTCGCGAAGGACCGGCAGCCGCTCGCGCAGGGCGCGGAAGTTCGGGTAGCGCCGGGCGTACCCCTCGGAGTAGGCGGGCGAGCGGTATCGCTTCACGACCGAAGCCGGGAGGCCCTTCTCGGCGCGCGGGTCGGAGAACACCCGCTCGACGAACGCCCGCGTGTCCGCGAGGAACTCGAAGATGTCCATCGTCGGGATGTAGAAGACGGGGCGGCTCTTCATCACGCCGAGGGTCCACTCGTCGAAGGGGCCGAGGACTCCGTGCGCGAGCGCCGTCGCCCCGTCCGTGACGGCTTCCTTCGCGTCGGCGGGACTCGGCGCGTGGACGGTGACTCGCAGGCCGGCCCGGCGCGCCTCGTCGATCAGCGCCTTCGCGATCTCCGGAATCATCCTCGGAAGGCGCGGGAGCGGATCGCGGCACCACCCCATGTCGTCGAGCATCAGCTTGATCTCGGCCGAGCCGAGCGTCTTCGCCCGGCGCACGGAGGCGCGGGCGCGCTCCGGCGTATCGGGGAAGCGGTCGAGGTTCGCGTCCGGCGGCTCCCCCTGGTCCCACCACCCCCCCTTCGCCGTGAAAATCGGCGCCGCGGGGAAGACCTCCGGGACGTCCGTCCTCCTCCCCGTTTCCGCCGCGAGCTTCGCCGCCGCCGCGACATCCTCGGCCATGAGACGGGCCGACGTGACGCCCCAGCGGAGCATCTGCTTCAAATCGGCGTCCGACTCCGCGTGGACATGGGCGTCGATCAATCCCGGGAGGATCCACTTGCCCGAGGCGTCCTCGATGGGAGTCCCGGCCGGCAGGGCCGCGAGCGCCTCCGGAGTCGCCTTCCCCACGGAGACGATCCTTTCGCCGGAGATCACGAGCAGGGAGTTGGGCCGCGCGGGCGCCCCCGTTCCGTCGATGAGCGTGGCGCCGCGCAGGGCGAGAGAAACGGCGAGCACGAAACCCCTCACGGCGAAGCGCGCAGCGTCAGCTTCGGCATTCCTCGCTTGTCATCCCGAGGAGCCCCTCCACTTCTGATGTCATTCCGAGCCCCTCGCTTTCTCCTGTCATCCCGAGCCCGGCGAGGGATCTGTTCCTCGGCACCGGGAAAAGGACGGGAGCAGATCCTTCGCGGAGCCTGCCCCGAGCGGACGATGCCACTCGAAGCAGCAAGAGAAGATCCCTCGCTGCGCTCGGGATGACAGGGAGAGCGAGGGGTTCAGGAATGACAGGAAAGAGAGCGAAGAGGACGAGCCTCAACACTTCGCGACGGCGCCTTCCTTCTCGCGCTCCTCTTCCGGGACCTCCACGGGGTAGATGCCGGTGAAGCAGGCGGTGCAGGTGGACTGCTGCGGGCGGCCGAAGGCCTGGAGCATCCCTTCGGCCGAGAGATAACCGAGGCTGTCGGCCTCGATGAAACTCCGGATGTCTTCGACGGATTGCGTGGAGGCGATCAACTCCCGCCGGGTCGGCGTGTCGATGCCGTAGTGGCAGGAGGCGGTCGTCGGCGGCGAGGAGATGCGCACGTGCACCTCCTCGACGCCGGAGTCCCGCAGCATCCGGACGATCTTGCGCGACGTCGTGCCGCGGATGATCGAATCGTCCACGAGCACGATCCGCTTGTCTTCGACGACCTCCCGCACCGGGTTCAGCTTGACCTTCACGCCGAAGTGGCGGATCGACTGCTTCGGCTCGATGAACGTGCGGCCGACGTAATGGTTGCGAACGAGGCCGAGGCCGAACGGGATCCCCGACTCCCGCGCGTAGCCGAGCGCCGCGTACATGCCGGAGTCCGGCACCGGCACGACGACGTCGGCCTCCGCCGGGTACTCCCGGGCCAGCCGCTTGCCGAAGGCCTCGCGCGTCGCCGCGACGCTGCGTCCGAAGACGAGCGAGTCCGGGCGCGCGAAATAGACGTGCTCGAAGATGCACGGCGTGTGCTGGGGGAAGGCGAACCGGTGGGACGTGAACCCTTCCCGCGAGAGGCGGACGATCTCGCCCGGCTCGACGTCCCGCTCGAACGTCGCGCCGATCAGGTCGAACGCGCACGTCTCCGACGCGACGACCGGCGAGCCCTCGCGGACGCCGAGGGAGAGGGGGCGGATGCCGTTGGGGTCCCGCGCGGCGAAGACCCCCTCGGTCGAAAGGATCAGGAGGGAGTAGGCCCCGCGGACGGCCAGCAGAGCGTCGGCGATGGCCTTGGTGAGCGTCGGCTCCTTCGACCGCGCGACCAGGTGCAGGATCACTTCCGAGTCCGACGTGGTCGTGAAGAGCGCGCCCGAGCGCTCCAGGTCCGCGCGGATCTGCCGCGCGTTGACGAGGTTCCCGTTGTGGGCGAGGGCGAGCGGCCCGCGCCCGGTCGCGAACACGATCGGCTGCGCGTTGATCAGGAGCGACGCCCCCGCCGTCGAATAGCGGACGTGGCCGATGGCCGTCCGGCCGGGCAGGCGCGACAGCCGCGCCTCGTCGAAGACGTCGGCCACGTAGCCCATCTCCCGCTCGATCGCGATGCGGCCGTCCTCGAGCGTCGCGATGCCGGCCGACTCCTGCCCGCGGTGCTGCAGGGCGTAGAGCCCCAGGTAGGCGATGTTGGCGGCGTCCTGCGAGTCGCAGACGCCGAAGACGCCGCACTCGTCGCGGAACCCCCCGGAGAATTCCATCCGCCACGAATTCTAGCATCCGACCGCCGCGGAAGGTTTCCGCGATCCGATGGAGATGCGGCGATCCGAGGAAGGATCGAGTTCGAGGCTCTCCCCGGGCCGTCATCGGGTCCCGCTATCGCTTGATCGCCGCGCCTCGCGACCCGAGGCGGGCGAGCTGTCGGTCTTGAAAGCGGGAGAGAATCAACAGCGAGACGATCGCGCCGGTGAAGGTCATGAACATGTCCCACTGCGTGTCCCACCGGTCGCCCTGCGTCGCGAGGAAGTCCTTCGCCCGGGCCCCCTGGGTCACCGCGGCGGCCCATTCGAGCAACTCGTAGAGAGCCGCTCCGGCCAGACAGCTCCAGGCCGCGAGGAAGAAGACCCACGCGCGATTGCGCACGGGCGTCTTGCGGAGGAGAAACTCGCGGGCGAGGATCGCCGGCACGAAGCCGCCGAAGAAATGCACGATCCGGTCGTAGTCGTTGCGCCTGAGGCCGAGCTCCTCCTTGATCCAGGCGCCGAAGGGCACGCTGGCGAAGTGATAGTGCCCGCCGATGAGCAGGAGCAGAGACAGCCCGAAGGCCAGCCGGTAAGAGAGCGGCGACCAGGGGAACCTCCGGTAGGTCGCCGCGAGGACGGTGACGCCGACGAGGACCGGCGCCGTCTCGAGCAACCAGGTCCGCCGGTCCTTCGGATGCCAGCCGGAGGCCAGGAGCGCGACGAGGAGGAGGGCGAGGAGAACGAGAGGCTCCCCGACCCGCCGGGCGCGAGCGCGCGCGCCCGGTTCCCGGCCACCGCTCGCGGGCACAGCATGAAGCGTCGCCATCCTGATTCTCTCTTTGCATTCCTGGGGCCAACTGCGCCGGTCCGAGTCAGCGGCGGGAGACCTCGTTCAGGAACTGGGCCACGGCGCGGCTGAACTCCCGAGCGAGGTCGCGGGTCGAGGCGTAGCGATGGTCCGGCTCCTTTTCGAGACAACGCTCGACGATCCACCGCAGGGGGACGGCAGCCTGCGGCGCGACCTGGCCGACGGGCTCGGGGTCTTCGTTCAGAATCGCGGACAGGGTGTCCACCGCCGTCTTCCGCTGGAACGCCCTCCGTCCGGTCGCCATCTCGTAGAGGATGGAACCCAGGGCGAACTGATCGGACGCGAAGCCGACGGCCTGACCCGCCGCCTGCTCCGGCGACATGTACCCGACCGTACCCAGGATCATCCCCGGGCTCGTCCCCGTCTCCGTCGGCAAATGCGACGCCTCGTCGCTGCCGGAGCCCGGCGCCGTCAGCTTCGCCAGGCCGAAGTCGAGGATCTTGACCAGCCCGTCCTTAGTCACCATCACGTTCTCGGGCTTCAAGTCGCGGTGGACGATCCCGGCTTCGTGCGCCCGCGCCAGCCCGTCGGCGATCTGGGTGGCGACCTGGAGCAGCCTCTTGACCGGCAGCGCTCCGGCAAAGAGGAGATCCCGGAGCGTCTTGCCCTCGACCCGCTCCATCGCGATCCACGACACGCCTTCTGTCGCGCCGATGTCGTAGATCGTGACGATGTTGGGGTGATTGAGGGCCGAAGCCGATCGCGCCTCCTTCTCGAAGCGCTTCAACCGACCCGGGTCCGCGGCGACTTCCGCCGGCAGGACCTTGATCGCCACTTCGCGGCCCAGCCGCGTGTCGCGCGCCCGGTACACCTCCCCCCATCCCGCCCGCGCCCAGCAGGGACAGGACCTGGTAAGGGCCAAGGCGTGAGCCGGCTGCGAGTGTCATCTCGAATCACCAATCACAATCACAAGATACGAGTCATATGACCCGCACCACCAGGAGAAAACCTGCGGAACGGGGAGGAGCCTTGGCGGACACGACATCTAGAAGGCGATCTTGACGGCTCCGCGAAACAGCCTCGGGTCCTGGCGGGAGATGATCTTGCCGTAATTCGCATTGACCCTGTCCGGCGCGACGGTCGGATCGTAGAGCGTCGAGGGATAGCCCGGCGGTTGGAAGATCGTGTACGAGTCGTTTTCGCCCGTCTCGATCTGGTTGTTGAAGAGGTTGAAGAGGTACGCCTGGAGCGTCACGGTCACGGGCCCGACGGCGATCGGATACCCCAGCGTCAGGTTTGCTTCCCACAACGTGGGCAATGTCTTCGCGCTCCCTCTCGGAACGAGAAAGATCGCGGCCTGGTAGAGCCCGTTGAAGTAGCCCAGCTTGTTGAGCGGAGCGCCGGACTGGACGTAGCCCTGAAGCCCGACGAAGAGCTTGAAGGGGGTCGTGTATGCCGCATCCAGACGGAAGCTGTGCGGGTGATCCAGGAAGAGCCGCCCATAGCTGTTGTGCGCGAGCTGCGGGTAGTCAAAGTCCGCGTTGACACCAGGAAACGTCTGGCCGGAGTCCTGGTTGACGAAGCCGTCGTAGTTGCCGCGCAGCGAGGAGTAGATGTACGAAGCCTGCAACCACAGGCGCACGCCGAAGGATTTTCTGCCCATCAACTCGATGCCTCGATAGAGACGGCGGGCCGGACCGGACGCCGGCGCGCCTTGCTGGCACGCGAAGAACTCGCCATCCAGACCGTTGCAGCTCGCGAAGTCTCCGCGAGCATACTTGCCGCCCGAGCCCGGGTTCACGATGGCGCAGGGGAAGGAATTGTTCTCGGGCGCCGCGTAATCGAGGTCGCACCGGTCCTCGATCACGCGGCCAAGCCGCCGGTAAGTCCCCTTGATGCCGACGGAGAAGGTCGGGTCTAGAAGCGTCTCGATGCCGAGGGTCAGCTCGTCCTGGTAGACCCCCTTCACGCTCGAATCCACGGGCTCGCCAAAGCCCTGAACGCTGACGAACGCCCTCTCATGGCCCAGGACGCCGGGATCCTGCTTCTTGTCCACGGGATCAAAGTTGTAGGTTTCCGCCTCGGTCGTGGTCTCGTAGGCGGAGATCGAGAGGAAGGTCGGAAGCGAGTAGGAGAACCTTCCGGCGGAGGCGTAGACCCTGGCGGTCCCTTTTCCCGTCGGATCCCAGACGACGCCCAGGCGCGGTTGCCACTGCCCGGTCATGTTGAGCACCGTGTCGCCGGTGGAGTTCCGGATCCTCTCCTGATCCCACCGCAGTCCGGCGTTGAAGGTCAGGCCCGGGAGGGGTTTCCAGGAGTCTTGCAGGTAGACGCCGATGTCTCGCGAATGGGCCTCGTTGACCCTGTCCACCGGCGTCAGATCCGTGGGACTCTTCGAAAAGAAGTCGTGCACGTAATACGTCCGGCCGAGCTCGTTGAACTTCCTGACGAGCTGGCCGCCTGTGTACGAAGCGGTCGTGGTGGTTTTGGCGTTCTGGTAGTCTGCGCCGACCTTGATCTCGTGAGTCCCTCGATAGAGGGCGGCGTCCAGGCGGTACTGGTCGCGCCGGGATGTATTCCTCTGCTGGGGTCCGCCGACAAACCCCAGGCCCCCCGTCACCGCGATGGGCTCCTGGCCCTCAATCCCCGGCTGGCACGGGTCGTCGGGGGTACCGCCCTCGCAAGTCCAGTCCTGTGTTTGAATCCCGCCTCCCGCGCCGGAGCCGAACAATTCGAAGCGGTCCTTGTGAGAGGACGCCTGGGCCGTCAGGACCGCCCAGGACCCGAGAATCTGGTTGAAGCGCAGGCCGTAGTCGAGTCCGCCGATCTCGCGCCGCGTCTCCCATGTCCTCGGGTCCGGGCTCGAAATCAAGCCTCCTCCTCCCCCGAAACCCGCTCCGACGCGCGCTGCCCCGCTGATGGTGGAGGGATCGGAGAACGCGGTCGCGACGAAGTTCGAATGGCTGGTGATGTTCCAGGTCAGTTTCCCGGAATAGAGGTTGTCCGTCTGGTCCCTCGGAAAGAGCAGGGTGCTCGGCACGTCGGGACTGGAGTTGTAGCGCGACGTGGCGCCGGGCGTGTCCACGCGGTCGTAGGCCGCGAAGAACCAGAGCCTGTCCTTCCAGAGATAGCCGCCCAGGTCGGCGCCGTAGTCCGCCCGATGAGAGGGCGTGATCTTCATCCCGATGAGAGAATCCTCCGGAGTGATGCTCTGTTTCGCCCGGGTGCTCTCCGACTCGTAATAAACGAAGGCGTCGCCGCGGAACTGGTTTCCGCCTGACTTGGTGATGACGTTGACGATGCCGCCGAGCGCCCGGCCATACTCCGCCTGGTAGCCTCCGGTCTTGACCTCGACCTCGTCGATGAATTCGTTGTTTATCGCCTTGCCCTGGAAGCCCTTGATGACGTTCGTCGTGTTGATGCCGTCGATGATCCACTGGTTCTCGACCGACGTCGCCCCGTAGATCGTCAAAGCGAGCGAGCGCCCCTGCGTCTCCCCGCGATCCGTGCCGACACCGGGGTTCGAGCGTACGATCTCGGCGTAGTTGCGAGCCACCGGGAGCCTCGCAATGACGGCGTTCCTGTAATTCGTCCCGGAAGTCGTCGAGGTGACGTCCACCAGGGGCACTTCGCCCGACACGGTGATGGACTCCCTGATGATGATCTTCAACTTCAGATCCAGAGTCGCCGTGGCGTCGAGCGACACCGTGACCGATGCCTTGACCGTCTCGAAGCCGGAAAGGCTGGCTACGATGAGGTACTCGCCCGGGGGCACGGACAGGATCCGGTACTTTCCGTCGCGCCCCGAGACCTCGACGCGAACGCCCTGCATTCTCGGGCTCGTCGCTTCGACCGTGACGCCGGGAAGGCGGGATCCGGACGTGTCCGTGATCGTCCCCTCGATGTCGCCGGCGGTCTGAGCAAGCGCGCCCGCTGCGCTCAGAACGGTGGAACCGACCGCGAGCAAGAACCGCCGCGCCATGCTCTCCTCCAGTGAAGCGATTACAGTGGGTCCATTGTATGTCCGCATGAGATCCGCGTACCAGATACCGGCGGCGTCCTGCGAGAGGATGCCCTGGCGGGTCCAGGGGTCACTCCTTGATTCCTTCCACGAGGTAGAGCTCGGAGAGCCGGCGCACGGCGCTGTAGACCCAGCCCTTCCCGTCCGGCGTCACCAGGACCCAGCTCGCCACGATCCCCGTCGGATCGGCCTGCCGGAACTCGCGGTAGAGCTCTCTCCGTCCCGACGACCAGTTCACTCGAAACACCTGAGGAGCTTCTTCCCCCGGGCCCATCACGAAGAGCGAACGGGAGTCGGCCGTCCAGCCGACGGGAGCGTCGTCTTGCGCGAGACCGGCAATCGGGAGCGGTGAGGACTCCGGCCGCCCATCGAGGGGATAGAGGAGCCACCCCCGGGCCGGGTTGGCGAAGGCCAGTTTCCCGTCGGGCGAAACAAACTTGAGCTCCGCCTCGCCGAGATCGACGCCTTCCGGACTCACCGGCCGAGCCGTGCCGTTCTCGACGTCCATGACGTACAGACGCGGTTTGTGTCCGCGTTCCGTCCCGCAGAAGAGCACGCGTCTTCCATCGGGAAGAAAACTCGCTTCTCCGAAACTTTCGAAACCGGCGGTCTTCAACACCTGCGTCTCCCCCGCTCCCGTGGGCAGAAGAACCAGTTGCGGCGGAGGACCCTCGCGCACGAGCGCCCACTGTCCGTCAGGCGAAAGCGCCAGGGCCCATCCTTTCCCGAGGGGCACCGCGGGCGAGCCGTCCGTCTTCCGAAGATAGACGGCGTCATGCGATTTCTCGTTGATCAGGACCGTCTTGCCGTCATCGGACAAGGCCGCCGCGAAGGAGGAATCGAGCCATGAAAGCGAGCGTTCCTTCGCCTCACCGGGAGCCAGTCCCCGGATTTCACCCGGGCCGCTCAGACGCTCGATCAGAAGCCGTCCGTCTCGCGCGATGTCATCGAGCTGGAAGGATCCGCCAAATCGTGCCATATCCCGTTTCCGGCCGTTCAAGCCGATCGCGCGAAGCTCGCCCGGATTCTCCAGAAACCACAGTTCTTTCCCGTCCGGCGACCATCCGAACTCCGAGCTGTCGATCCCGACTGATCTTGTTTTCTTCGTGGCAACGTCCAGAAGCAGGACCTCGGCGCGGCCCTCGAAGCTCTGCCCGGAGTTTTCCCTGAACGCGATGAGATCGCCGGCCGGTGACACGTGCAGGTTGTCGATGTTGTTTGGCGTTTCGTAGACGACCTTCCCGATCGGAAACTCAAGGCGAAACCTCGCCTCGACGCGATGGATGACGGCGAGGCTTTTCCCATCGGGGCCCCAGTCGGCCAGGTGAGTCCGCTTCAGCAACTCCCGGGGCGCTCCCCCAGCCAGCGGCGCCTGCGCGAGCGTTCCGCCGGGAAGTACGAGGGCCAACTCGCCGCCCGACGACACCGACGCGATGGAGCCCTGAATCCCCAGGGGACGGCCTTCGAGGCTTCCGGGCCGCGTCGTGAAGATCTCGTATGGCGCTCCATCCCACGATGCGGTGTAGACGATCGTCTGGCTGTCCGGTCCGAACCGCGCGGCCCCGATGTGACCGTGGCGGAACGTCAGTTGCTGAAACCTCGGCAGCGGCGTCTTGCCGAGCCGGCGACCGGCGAAGAGAGCCGTGATCGCAACGGCCGCCAGGGCCAGCGCGAGCCCCAATGCCGCGAGGCGAGAACGGAGCCTCGAGACCGGGGCCGCGAGCGGGACACCGGGGAACGAGGCCTCGGAGAGATGGTCCCGCAAGCTCGCGAGATCTCTCGCGAGGTCCTCGGTCGAGGCGTACCGCTCCCGGGGCTCCTTGGCCAGGCACCGCTCGACCAGCCAGCGCATGGGTGTTGGAGCCTGCGGGGCAAGCGACGCGATCGGCTGCGGGTCCTCGTGGAGGATCGCCGAAAGCGTGTCCACGGCGGTCCCCTTCTGGAATGCGCGCTTGCCGGTCGCCAGCTCGTAGAGGATCGAACCGAGAGAGAACTGGTCGGAGCGGAAGTCGACAGGTTGCCCGGAGGCCTGCTCCGGCGACATATAGCCGACGGTCCCCACAATGGCGCCGGGGTTCGTCCCCGTTTCAGTCGGAAGGTGAGAGCCTTCGTCGCTCCCGACGCTCGCCTGCGTCAACTTCGCCAGCCCGAAGTCCAGGATCTTCACCAGCCCGTCCTTCGTCACCATCACGTTCTCGGGCTTCAGGTCCCGGTGGACGATCCCCGCCTCGTGCGCCCGCGCCAGCCCATCGGCGATCTGCGCGGCGATCGGAAGCAACCTCTTCATCGGCAATGGGCCGGGAAACAGCAGCTCCCGGAGGGTCTTCCCGTCCACCCTCTCCATTGAGATGTAAGAGACGGAGTCCGACGATCCGATGTCGTAGATCGTGACGATGTTGGGGTGGTTCAAAGCCGAAGCCGCCCGCGCTTCCTTCTCGAAACGCTTGAGCCTCGACGGATCCGACGCCACCTCCGCCGGAAGGACCTTGATCGCCACCTCGCGCCCGAGCCGCGTGTCGCGCGCGCGCCAGACCTCGCCCATTCCGCCCGCGCCGAGGGGAGCGACGATTTCGTACGGACCGAGTCGCGATCCTGCCGGGAGCGTCATACCGCGAGCGTCATACCGTGATGCCCGCTTACCAGCCTTTTGTCACGGCAATATCCGGCATGGGGTAGTGTTTGACGTTCTGCGTATAGATCTTCCCGCCCGTCGCCGCCGCCGTAGCGGCCAGGATGGCATCGTTCACGTCGATTCCGTGCGACGGGTGCCATCGGCGGTAGAGGAGTCCCGCCTGATCCACGACTTCCCGAGTGACAGCCTCTGTCTTGAAACGGGAAAGGAAGGAGAGCGTCGGGCTTTCCTCCTCCGGCCGCATGAAGAAGACGACCTCGGCGCGCTGGAGAGCGCCGGTCCACAGCTCCATGCCCGCTTCCGCCGAGAGCCTGCGAAGCACGTCAGCCGCCTTACGCTCGCCACGCAGGTGCCAGATCAGGATGTCGCTATCGACGTACGCGCGCATGTCGCTCCCGATGGAGCCGCTCGAATCCCCGCTGGAACTCCCGCCGCGCCCGGCGAATCGTCGTCTCGGGCCGCTCTCGTCGCCTCCATGCGCCGAGCGTTTCGGACCAGACGTCTCCGTCTCTTCCATCGGAGAGCTGCCCGGCCCGCAGATGAATGGCCTCCTCGAGAAACCGGCGCTTGGTCATCTTCAATCTCCGAGTGACACGCTCCATCTCGTCGAGCGCCGCCTCGTCCAGCCGGGCCGAGAGGATCTTGTCCACAGGCCTCCTCCTTACGTAAGCAAGTTAACGTAAGACCAGCGCAGCGTCAACCCCTTCCTCCAGAAACCGAGCGGGACCCCGGCATGCGCCCGGGCTCAGTCGGCGAGGACTCGGAACAGACGGTTCCCCTTGAGCGAGCGATCAAAGGTCGCCGTCTCCGCGCAGCAGACTTCGAGGTTTCGATGGCCGATCACGTAGTCGGCGAAGTCTCCCCTCCCGCTCACGTCGTCATCCAGCGCCCTGCGAACGATGTCCTTCTCCTCGATCTCGAACTGGACGGTCGAAAGCATCTGCTCCAGAACCCCCATGACCGCGGGCTTCTCCAGACCATACGCCCCGCGCAACACACAGACGAGCTCGCTACTTCCGTTCGTCGGTGTCGGTGGAGCCGGAGAGAGGGAACGCGCGGAACGTCATGGCGACCGAGCCGAGGCGAACCTCGTCCCCGTCGGCGATGGGCAGCGGCGCTTCGACTCTCGATCCGCGCAAGAACGTTCCGTTCTTGCTGTGCAGGTCCTCGAGGACCGCCCCTTCGTCGGAGATGACCACGCGCGCGTGCTGGCGCGACACCTTTGTGTGGTCGATGAAGATGCCGGCCTCCGGGTCGCGCCCCAGGATGTTCTCGCCCGGCTCGAGCGCGATCTCGCGGGCATGCCAGTAGAGCCGGTAGGCGAACGCCACGCGCGCCCGGCGCGGCGGCTTCGTGGGCTCGGCCTTCGCGGGCCCCGAGAACGCGTACCCGAACCGGTGCACGGTTCGAATCCACTGCGTCTCGCGTCCGGCATCGCCGATCGCCGACCGGACCTCCGCCAGGAGGCTCGTCAGCGTTCCGTCCGCGACGAACGTGTCGCGCCAGAGCCGCTCGTGGATCTCCGTTTTCGACACGGCCCGCGGGCGGCTCTCGATCAGGATTTCGAGCAGCTCGAAGGCCTTCGGCGTCAGGTGAACGGTCTTGCCGCCGGCGGACAGCTCCCTCGTCCCTGAGTCGAGCACGCATTCGCCGAACCGGACCCGCATTCCCCCTCCCGGAAAAAACCCGGAACTCTCCCGGGTTCCCGCAACGACTTCGCCCGCGCGTCGGCTCATTTTGATTATCGCGCAAACGGGCCATCCGCGAAAAACGCGAATGACCCGGCGCTCCGAAAGGAGACGCCCATGGTTCGCCGCGATAGAAAGACTTGGCCCTCCACCCTGGGAATCCTCCTGTCGCTCGGGATCGCCTGGCTCTGCCCGCGCCACGGAGCCGGAGAGCAGCGGCTCTCCTCCCGCCCCCGCGGGGCCACAGCGCTCGAAGCGACGCTCGCGAAAGCGGTCTCCGAGGCCGGATCGAGGCTCGCCAGCGGCTCGTGCCGGCGGGTCTTCTCCGACTTCCGCGACGCCCGGGGGCGCATCCTGCAGGAGAGTCTCGACGGCGTCGAGCGGACCGGCGCGAGCTACCTCGAATGGCTCGTCTTCTACGACGGGCGCGGAAAGCGGCGCTGCGAAGAGCGCGGCACGCTCGCCTCGACGTCTCCGGACAGCCGGATCGTCTATCTCTGCGGCCCGCAGTTCCTCGAGAGGGTCCGGAGCGACCCGGGGCTCGCCGCGGCGCTGGTGATCCACGAGGAGCTCCACTCCCTGGGCCTGCGCGAGGACCCGCCGACGAGCAGGGAAATCACCGCGAAGGTGATCGAGCGGTGCGGCCGATGAGCCGCGGGCCCGCGTTTCCCTTCGCCGGCGGCGGCCAGGACATCCTCGCCGAAGCCGAGACCCTCGGCATCCCGTGGAGGGAGCTCCTCTCCAACGAAATCCTCGCCGAGAAGACTCTTCGAGACTCGGTGGAGACGCTGGACGGGGAATGGCCCCTCTCCTGCCTCTTCTCCCTGCTTCCCCACTCTCTCTTGCAGTCCTGGCGCGCCCGGGAGCGCATCCACGATCTCTCCTGGGAGGCGCGCGCGGAGAAGTCGCGGGCGGCAGCGAACCGGCTCCGGTCGGTGTTTCTGCACCTCGCGGGGAAACGGTCGCCCGGCGCTCCCTTCGATTTTCTCCTCGCCAACCACCTCGGGTTCGCATACGAGCGCGTGCTGCAACTGCAGAGGATCGGCAAGGCGGCGGAGAGGACCAAGGGAGCCCGGGAGGAGCGGATCGCGGCCGTCGTTTGCCGGACCCATTGCAGCGAGTCCGATGCCGCCTGGGCGGTGGACCGCGCCGGCTCGCGGCGGAGCCACCGGCTGGACGACGCGATGCGGCGAGCCCGCGAAGAGGGATTCGAATTGCCGGTGGCGAAGACGGAGCTGGTCGCCTTCACCCGGCTCAAGAGGTTCGTAGAGCGGCGCCCATTCCTGCGCGCGGGACGCCGCGCCCGCCAATCCGGAAACGGATCGAAGACGCCGGAGGCTTCCTCGCGCCGACCACGCGCCTGGACGAAGTCATCGCAGATGCCCCCGCTCTTCCCGGAGGGGGATTCCACGGACAAAGAACAGAAGCGCGACCCGTCCGCGCTCGCGGAGGATTCGCTGTGACGGAAGCATGGGCTCCCCGGCGGCGATCCACATTCCCGTGGAACACACCGGATTTCTGGATTCCAGCGATAAATGACTCGCGGCACAGTCCGCCGCAAATTCTCTGAACAATGCCATTGACTCACAAACGACTTGCCAACGCGATGGCAGTCGCATTGCTCCTTTCACTGCGTCAAAGAGTCCGAATTGTCGAGGTCTCTTGTTTAAGGAGGGAGACATGAATCTTCGAACTCGTCTTGCCCTGTTGTCCACGCTCATTGTCATTGTCCTCGGTGTCGCGCCTCTCGCCCGCGCGCAGACAACGGGAGAGATCCGGGGACAGGTCAAGGACTCGACCGGCGCCGTTCTTCCGGGGGTCGGCGTGGAGGCGAAGAGCCCGGCTCTTCAGGGGATCAAGAGCGCTTTCACGGGCCCGGACGGGTCCTATCGCCTCTCTCTGCTTCCGCCCGGAGAGTACACGGTCACGTTCTCGATCGCGGGTTTCGGCCCGGTCCGAAAGAACGCGGCCGTCCAGCTCGACAAGACGGTGGTCGTGGAAGCGACCCTGGCGCTCTCGACGACGGCCGAGGTGACGGTCTCGGGCGCGGCGCCTGTGATTGACGCAACATCCTCCGCGACGGGGTCGAACTTCACATCCGAGTTCGTGAAGACCCTGCCGATCGGCCGCGGCTTTCAGGCGGTTGCCACGAAGGCACCGGGCGTGATTCAGGGATTCGGCGCCGACTCGGGCAACTTCAATGTGCACGGAGCAACGGGCGCCGAGAACAGCTACATCATCGACGGCGTGGACACGACCGAGATTCGCGCCGGCCGGCAGGGCAAGGCGGTCGTCGGCGAGTTCATCCAGGAAGTGGAAGTGAAGGCGGGCGGCTACCAGGCCGAGTACGGCCATGCCCAGGGCGGCGTCTTGAACGCCATCACCAAGTCCGGAGGCAACGAGTTTCACGGCGACGCCTTCGGGTACTACAACGGCCGCGCGGGCGGCGCAACGGATGGCAACGCCTGGCAAGCCGCCGACAAGCACGTCCAGGAGAAGGCCGACAGTCTCGGGACCTTTCGGGCACAGACCGACGTGATCCGCAACACGCTGACCTCCGACTATGGAGCGGATCTGGGAGGCTTCGGGTGGAAGGACCGGATCTGGTTCTTCGGCGCCTACGACCGGGTCCACACGGGCGGCAACAACTTCCTGAACACTCCGGAGGGGAGCTGCACGACTTCGCCATGCCCTCCCGGCACGGGCCCGGGCACCGGGTTCCTGACCGGAAACACGACGGCAAGGATCGTGAATCAGGACCTCTATGCCGGCAAGGTCACGTTCCGCGTGTTGGAGGGTCTTTCCCTCGTCGGCTCGGTCTTCGGCGACCCAGCGACTGTCGGCCCCAACCTCCGAACCCCGATCGCCGGGGAGCTTCCCGGCACCTATCAGGGCAACCAGAAAACCGGCGGCACGGATTACAGCGGAAGGATCCAGGGCGTTTTCGGCTCGAGGCTGATCTTCGAAGGCCAGGCCGCCAAACACAATGAGAGGAGCGAGCTCTCCCCGCTCGACACGAGCGACAGGCTGTTCCTGACCCAGGTTCCTACCGGCGTGCCACGGACCGGCGGGCTCGGACAGTTCGAAAGCCAGGACTTCCAGCGGAACTTCTTCCGCGGCTCCGCCAGCTACTATGCCGACTTGCTCGGCTCGCACGAGTTGAAAGCGGGCGCGGACTACGCGCAGGTGTACTCCAACAACGCCGCTTCCTACACGGGACCCGACGGCAACAAGGAAACGGTGTTCGTCCGGAACTTCGTCGAAGGGACCTTCTACCAGCACGAATACTACACGACCGGATCGAGGGACGCGAGCGGCGTTCCCATTGAAAGCGACACGCGGGGCCGCGCCGTCTCGAGGTCCAACAACACGGGGGCGTTTTTTCAGGACAAGTGGCAGATCCTTCCGACACTGACGCTGAACCTGGGCCTGCGCTGGGAAGATCAGAAGGTCAAGGACGTCTTCAACCTGACCCAGATCCATATCAACGACGAGTGGATGCCGCGCGTTGGTTTCGCGTGGGACTTCCTCGGATCCGGGCGCTCACGCCTCTACGGGAGCTTCGCCCGGTTCTACGAGACCATGCCGACGGACATCAACATCCGCGCCTACGGTTTCGAGCAGACGACGGCAATCTACAACAGAGACCCGAACAGCGACGTCGGCGATCCGAGCGTCTGCGGCTCGCTCAAGTGGACCGATCCGCAGTCGGGCCAGAAGACGACGCTCTGCGCCACGGGACGCCAGAGCACGATCAAGACGGGAGGCTCCGCCGGGGAACCGACGCAGCCGGGGCTCAAGGGGCAGTACTCCGACGAGATCATCGGCGGCGTCGAGTATCAGCCGCTTCAGGATCTGGCCCTTGGCGTGAAGTACGTGTACCGCAACCTCGGCCGCGTGGTCGAGGACGGCGGTTCGGTCAATGCGGCCGGAGACCTCGAATACTTCATCTTCAATCCCGGAACCACGTTCATCAGCCCCGACACGGGCGCCGTGGTCGGAGCCGACTTCGTCAACGTTCCGCCCAAGCGCTATTACCACGGGATCGAGGTGACCGCGCAGAAGCGCTTCAGCAACAGCCTCCAGTTCATCGCTTCCTACGTTTACTCGACGCTGAAGGGCAACTACGACGGGGTCTTCCAGACCTCGACGACGCAGCTCGACCCGAACATCAATTCCGCCTATGACTACCCCGTTTTCCTCGAAAACGCCTACGGATACCTCTCCAACGACCGCCGCCATACCGTCAAGCTGGACGGTTCTTATGTCACGCCCTTCCGGCTGACCGCCGGCATCTCGGCCTTCTACTTCACGGGAACTCCCCTCAACCAGTACGGCTTCTACAACGACTACCGCAACTACGAGCTGTACCTGGCGACGAGAGGGAGCGTCGGGCGGACGCCGGACGTCTATGACGCCGACCTCCACCTGGGCTACTCGATCCCGATGGGCCCGGCCGACATCAACCTCGGCGCCGACGTCTTCAACGTGCTGAACCAGCAGCGCGTGCTCGCGCAGGACCAGCGCTACGACCTGACCCAGGGCGGGCCTCAGCAGGCCAACTACCTGCGGCCGATCTCCTTCACCGGGCGCCGGAGCCTGCGGGTCTTCGGGAAGGTGAGCTTCTAGGCTTCCTGTATCGCGTGCGGCTCGAGGGGGCCCTCCGGGGCCCCCTTTTTTCAGTTCCCCTTGGCGTCGCCGGGAACGCTCGCGCGAGCGACCCGCTCGAGAGTCGCCAGAACCTCCGGATCGCGCTGAAGCACCGCGATGCCGGCGCCCTTCTTCGTGATGAACTCGAAATCCACCTCGGGGGATTTGACCGCCGCGGGCAGCCGGTCGCGCCGGTAGTGCCAGATCTCGCGCGTCCCTTCGATCGTCTCCGCCGTCAACCGGGTGCGCGGAACCAGACGAGCGCTCGTCGAGCCGTCCGGGTTGATCTCCCTCTCCTGTGTCGGCGCCGCGCGGGCCGCCTGGACCGGGTCGTCCTCGCTCTTGAGCGGCATCTGGCCGATGTAGCTCGGCGGGCCGAGCAGCACGAAGACGAGTCCCCGGTCCGTCTCGCTCCCCTTCTTTTCCTCCTGGGCGAACCGGGCGTCGGCGAACCGGATGCGGCGCTCGATCTCGTCCCGGAATTCGTTTTCGGGCGTGAGAGGGTCCGGATCCCGGCGCTGCCAGAATTTCGCCACGAATTCGGCCCGCTCCATCGGGTCCGACAGTCGCCGCCAGGTTTCCGCCTCCTGACCCGTCATGAGAAACCGGATCGCTCCCTCGGCCCACTTCTCGCCGGCCGCGGGCCGGCCGGTCTCGGGGCGGAATCGCGCGAAGTCCCGCTGGATGGCGTTCTCCCCCTCCGTGCGCGCGTTTTCGCGGGTCTTGTTGAAGATCTCGACCGCGGCTTTCGGAAACATCGCCGGATCGAGACGGGCCGCGGGGAATGAGGCGAGGTAGATCTCGAACTCCTTCCGCGCCGCTTCCTTCCGTCCGAGCGCGGCGAGGTTGACGCCGCGATAGAAGGCGATCAGCGGCTCGAGCTTCACTCGCTCCGATTCGTTGCCGGGCTCGCGGCTCAAGTCGTCGAGCTTCTGAAGAGTCGCGAGCGAAGTCTCGTAAGAGCCCTGCCGGGACTCGGTCTTCGCTTCCCGGAACAGATCGCCCAGGGAGCTCTGAGCCGAGGCGCCGGGAAACGCGAGCAAACCGGGCACACAAAGGAAAAGGAGAAGAACGCGGGAACCGCCTGCGGCAAGGGTCCTGCTCATCGCGCCCCCACAAAGTCCTGATCGTATCGCCGAAGCCGGCGCCGCCGTCGATTCATGGCGGCGCGCGGTCGAGCGAGCCTTCCCGCGTCGGCGCGGCCTCTGTCCGGACCCCGGGAAAAACCCGGATTTCTCCCGGCTCCCTCCAACGACTCCGATGCCCGCTCAGGCAGATCTTGAGTGTCGCGCGCGAGACCGCCCATACCGGCGGCCCGGCGCTCCGAAAGGAGCCGCACATGAAGACACGCGACGACCACGACTGGCGACTCGGGATCCGTTTCTGCCTGGCTCTCGGCCTGCTGGCCGGTTCGATCTCTGCTCTTAGAGCCGGCGAGGCCGTTCACTACGAGCCGTTTCCGATCGCCTCGTTCTGGGGTCCTCCGATCGTGCAGGCCGGACTGGGGCGGATTCACGTTCGGGAGAACCGCGCGTCGGGCTCGCCGCGGCAGATCGAGCTGGCGTTCGTGCGAATCCCGACGACGAGCAACCATCCGGGCGCGCCGATCCTGTGGCTCTCCGGGGGACCGGGCGTGTCGGGCACGGCCGACCTGAACACGCCGGCGCTCGAGCTCTTCCTCGAGCTGCGGCGCCTGGGCGACGTGATCCTTCTCGACCAACGCGGAACAGGGTTGTCCGTTCCGCGTCTGGACTGCCCGGGGTCGATGAGTTTCCCGCTCGAAAAGGCGATCGATCACGCGAGCGCTCTCGAGTCCCTCGAGAACGCGGCACGCGCGTGCGCGCGGCGCTGGCGCGCCGAGGGAGTCGACCTGCCGGCCTACAACGCCGCCGAGAGCGCGGAAGACATCGAGGACCTGCGGCTGGCCCTCGGCGCGCCGAAGCTGCGCCTGCTCGCGGGGAGCTGGGGAACGCACCTCGCGCTCGCCGCGATCCGCTCGCACGAAGCCTCGATCGAGCGCGCCGCCATGCTCGGGGTCGTCGGACCGGACCACCTGTATGGCTCCCCGGCGGGCGTGGAGGCCCGGCTCGCCCGGATCTCCGACATCGCGCGCCGGGATCCGGGGGTGGCGCGGCCCATTCCCGATCTTCTCGAGGCGGTCCGTGGGACTCTCGAGAGGCTCCGCCGGGAGCCGAAGAGCGTCCGGCTCGAGACGACGGACGGAGGCGCCGTCTCGGTCGCGGTCGGCGCGTATGAGCTCGCCTGGTACCTGCGCAGCCTGCTCGCCTCCCAGGAGACGATCGCGCACCTGCCGGCCTTCCTCGCGGCGCTCGAGGCCGGGGACTTCCGGGAGCTCGCCCTGGTCGCCGCCCGCTGGCGGTCGGCGCCCGCCCCGCCGGCCTCGGTCTTCACCGCGCGCTGCGCGTCCGGAGCCTCTCCCGCCAGGCTCCTCCGAATCGAACGCGAATCCCGCCAGGCCGTGCTCGGCGAAACGACGAGTTACGCCGAGGAACGCGTCTGCCGCGCCTTCGGCGTCGCTCCCCTGCCCGACTCTTTCCGGGCCGCGGTCGAATCGCGGCTGCCTGCGCTCTTCGTCAGCGGAACGCTCGACAGCGACACCCCGGAAGAAAACGCGATCTCGGTCAGCCGCGGCTTCCCCAACGCGGAGCGCCTGCTCCTCGACGACGCGCCCCACAGCCTTCTCGGCTTCACCGAGCCGGCGACCCGAGCCGCCATCGTGCGTTTCTTCGAGGGGAAGACCCTGCGGTCAAATCGCCTGGCGCTCGCGCCGATTGCGTTCGAGCGGCCCGAGCGGGCGGGAGCCGGCGCTTCCCTCAGGCTCGCGGCGGGCCGGAGCGCCCTGAGCGCCTCTTCACCTCTCTTCCCCGCGGCCCCGTGAGGTGCAGGCTCGGAGCCTTCAGCGCGGGACGGCGTCGTCCAGGAACTGACGGACGGCGCGGCTGAACTCCGCGGGGGTTTCTTCCTGGGGGATGTGGCCGGTGTCGGGGAGGATGACAAGGCGCGCGTCCCGGATCTCGGACGACAGGCGAAAACCCTCCTCGGGAGGAAGAATCTTGTCCTCCCTCCCCCAGAGGACGAGGGTCGGCATGCGGATGCGGGAGAGAAGGCCTTCGTAGCCGCGGCTCTCCGAGCGCACGGCGGCGAGCGCGGCGCGCCGGGTCCCCGGCACGCGGACCGGCAGCCAGTCGTCGTCCACCTCTTCCCGCGTGACGCGCTCGCCGCGCGCGAAGAGGCGGTAGCGCAGGGCGAACTCCATCACCGGGCGGATCAGGAACTCCATCTCGATCTCGCCGACGACCGGCGCACGCAGGAGGCGGAAGTTCCACGGGATCCTCGCGACGGGAGACGCGGAATCGACGAGGACGAGCGCCGCGACGCGCGCGGGACGCGCGGCCGCGGCGAGGAGGCACACGGCGCCGCCGAGCGAGTTGCCCACGAGGAGCACCCGCTCGAAGCCGCGCGCGTCGAGATACCGCAGCAGACCGTCCGCCTGGCCGCCGACGGTGTAATCGTGGGGCCACGGACGGTCCGAGTATCCGAAGCCGGGCAGATCCACCGCGACGGCCGGGCGGCCTCCCGAGGCGGGGATGAGCGCCCTCTTCCAGCTCGCCGAGGTCGAGAGGAGGCCGTGGACGTAGACGACCGTGACCGGCCCGGCGCCCGGCGCCTCCCGCGACCGCCACCGCACTCCGTCGACGATCGTGTCCTTCTCCCCGGAACCCGGCGGCGGGATGGCCGCCGGGTCCTCGAGCAGCCGGCGCGCGGCGATCGCGAGGACAAGCAACAGGAGGAGAGCTCCGAGGGAACGAACGAGACAACCCATTCTGTCGAACCTCTCTCGGGACGCGAGCGGCCCCGGCGCCGATTGTACGAGGATGCCGGACTCCGCGCGTCCACGCGGCGTTGCGGACCTGGCACGGCCTGTGCTCTTACACGGATCGTCCGGGCGCCGACGCGCCCGAAGAGGAGGGAATGATGAAGAAGGGTTTTCGCACCGTATTCGGATTGCTTTCGGTCCTCACGTTCGTGACCGTCATGGCGGGTTGCAAGACGACGACGTCGCCCAGCCGGCAGGTGGACGACGCGGCGATCAAGACGGCGGTCAAGGCGAAGCTCGCCGCCGACGTCAAGCTCTCGACCCTCACCAACATCGAGGTGAACTCGACCAACGGGGTCGTCACGCTCGCCGGCATGGTCAGCGACGCCGACGACCGGTCGCGTGCCGAGGACATCACGCGCTCCGTCGACGGAGTCGTGCGCGTTCACAACGAGCTGCAGGTCAAGAACAAGTAGCGGCTCGGGCCGCCGCGCGAGGCCGGGGTCTCAACGAGGCCCCGGCCGGCGCGCCGACTGACGATAGAGTCGGGGCGTGCCGACCTGGAAGCTGACGCTCGAATACGACGGGACCCGCTACCGCGGCTGGCAGTCCCAGAAGAACACGGAGAGGACGGTCCAGGGCGTCCTCGCTCGCGCGGCCCGGGAGTTCTTCGGCGAAGAGGTGACGATCGGCGGATCGGGGCGGACGGACGCCGGCGTGCACGCGCTGGCGCAGGTCGCGCACCTGAAGGCGAAGAAGTCCCTGCCGCCTCCGGCGATCGAGCACGGCCTGAATGATCGGCTCCCCTTTGACGTCAACGTGCTCTCCGTCGAGGCGGCCGCCTCCGGCTTCCACGCCCGCCACGACGCGAAATCCCGGACGTATCTCTACCGGATCTCGCGCCGGCGCACCGCGTTCGACAAACGCTGCGTCTGGTGGGTCAGGGACCGGCTCGACTTCGCCGCCATGGCCGCGGCGGCGAAGCTCTTCACGGGGAGGCACGATTTCGCGTCCTTCTGCGAGAACGCCGCGGGACAGACCTCGACCGTGGTCGTGGTCGAAAAGAGCGAGACGCTCGACCGGCAACACGAAATCCATTTTCGTGTCGAAGCCTCCCATTTCCTCTGGAAGATGGTGCGCCGGCTCGCGGGGACCCTCGTCGAGGTCGGGCGCGGGAACCTCGGTGCGGCGGACGTCGAGAAGCTCCTTCGTCAGAAGTCCGGCGAGACCGCGAAGTGGACGGCGCCGCCGTCGGGCCTCTTCCTGGAAAGAGTCCGGTACTGAGGACGGCGCCCCGAACGCTACAGGATGTCGGCGGATTCGAGGGCCCCGGCGAAGGCGCCCGACCAGAGCTCCCGCAGTTCGGAGACGGGCTCGTCGATGAGCACTCGGTCTCGCACGGCGATCTTCAGCCGGCTTCCGCCGACGCGGCCGATGACGGCGAACGCGACTCCGCCGCGATCGGCGGCGGCGCGTACGGCGGCCTCGGACCCGGCCTCGAACGCGACGACCGCCCGGCCGGTGGACTCGCCGAAGAGCAGCGCCGAAGGTCGCGTGTCCGTGTCGAGGGCTACGGCGACTCCGAGCCCGGACTTCATCGCGCACTCGGCGAGGGCGACGGACAGGGCGCCGTCGGCGAGGTCGTGGGCCGAGGCGAGCTTCTTCTCCTGCGCGAGGGTCAGGAGGAGACCGATCAGGCGCTTCTCGGCCGCGAGGTCCACCTCCGGACACGGCCCCTCGTCACGGCCGCGGACCGTCCGGAGAAACTCGCTGCCGCCAAGCTCGTCGCGCGTCGTCCCGAGCAGCGCCACGAGGTCGCCTTCAGCGCGAAACGGCATCCGCACTCTTCGCTCGACGTCCTCCAGCAGTCCCACCATGCCGACGGTGGGGGTAGGAGGGATCGCCCGTCCGTCGGTCTCATTGTAGAAGGAGACGTTGCCGGAGACGACCGGGATCTCCAGGGCGCGGCAGGCATCGGCGATCCCGCGCACCGCGGCCTCGAACTGGCCCATGACCTCCGGCTTCTCCGGGTTCCCGAAGTTCAGGCAATCGGTGATGGCGAGCGGGCGGGCGCCGACGCAGGCGATCGAGCGCGCCGCTTCCGCGACGGCCAGAGCGGCGCCCCTGTACGGATCGAGCGCGCAGAAGAAGGGATTGACGTCGCTCTTCAGTGCCAGGGCTTTTGTCGTGCCTTTGATCCGGACGACCGCCGCGTCGCCCCCGGGGCGCTCGACCGTGTTGGTCCCGACCATGTGGTCGTACTGCGTCCAGATCCACGACTTCTCGGCCACGTTCGGGCCGGCGAGGATGCGGCGGAGGCAGTCGCCGTAGTCGGAGGGCTCCGGCTCGCCCGGCCAGAGCGGTGCCGGAGAAGGCGCCGGCGCCGCGCGCGGACGGTCGTAGAGAGGCGCCTCGCTCGAGAGCGGCTCGGCCGGGAGGTCCGCCACGACCTTCCCCTCGAAGAAGAGGACGACTCGGCCGGAATCGGTCACGGTCCCGATCTCGGCCGCTTCGAGGTCCCACTTGCGGAAGATCTCGAAGACGCGGCCGAGCCGGTCGCGCCGCGCCACGAGGAGCATCCGCTCCTGCGACTCCGACAGCATGATCTCGTACGGCGTCATGCCGGCCTCCCGGACGGGGACCTTCGAGAGGTCGAGCTCGACGCCGCTGCCGGCGCGTCCCGCCATCTCGAAGGCGGAGGAGGTCAGTCCGGCCGCGCCCATGTCCTGGATGCCGACGACGGCGTCGGTCTCGAAGAGCTCGAGGCACGCTTCCAGCAGGAGCTTCTCCGTGAACGGATCGCCCACCTGCACGGTCGGCTTCTTCTGTTTCGTCTCGTCGCCGAGGAATTCCTCCGAGGCCATCGTGGCGCCGTGGATCCCGTCGCGGCCGGTCCGGGAGCCGACGTAGACGACTGGATTGCCGGGCCCCTCCGCGCGGCCGAGGAAGATCCGGTCCTTGCGGACGATCCCGACGTTCATTACGTTGACGAGGATGTTGCCGTTGAAGCCGGCGTGGAACGTCGTCTCGCCGCCGACCGTCGGGATCCCCATGCAGTTGCCGTAGCCGGCGATCCCGCGCACGACCCCGTCCACGAGGTGCCGCATCCGCGGCGCGGAGAGCGCGCCGAAGCGAAGCGAGTTGAGCGACGCGATCGGCCGCGCGCCCATCGTGAAGATGTCGCGCAGGATCCCGCCGACGCCGGTCGCCGCGCCCTGATACGGCTCGATGAAGGAGGGGTGATTGTGCGACTCCATCTTGAAGGCGACCGCGAGCCCGTCGCCGATGTCCACGACACCCGCGTTCTCTCCCGGCCCCTGGAGGACGCGCGGCCCCGACGTCGGGAACGACTTTAAGTGGACCCGCGACGACTTGTAGGAGCAGTGCTCGCTCCACATCGCCGAGAAGATCCCGAGCTCCACGAGATTCGGCTCGCGGCCGAGGAGCTGGACGATGCGGGAGTACTCCTGCTCCGACAGGTTGTGTTCCGCGACGAGGTCGGGGGTGATCATGGAACGGTTTCAGGTTTCAAGTTTCAAGTTTCAGGAGGCGCAACAGGGACAGGATCCTGAAACTTGAAACCTGAAACTTGAAACGGCTCATCTCGCCGCAAGCGCGATCACCGCCGACTCGAACATCCGGCGGCCGACGTCGTTGCCGAGCAGGCGCTCGGAGCAGCGGTCCGGGTGCGGCATGAGGCCGACGACGTTCCCCTCCCGGTTGGCGATTCCGGCGATGGCGTCTTCCGCGCCGTTGGGGTTGGCGGACTCGGTCAGGAGGCCGGCTTCGTCGCAGTAGCGGAAGACGACGCGGCGCTCCCGGCGAAGGGCTTCGAGGACCTCGGGAGACGCGGTGTAGTTCCCCTCGCCGTGGCCGATCGGCATCCGGACGACCTGGCCGGGCTCGTAGAGGCGCGTGAACGCGGTGTCGTTCGACTCGACGCGCAGGAAGACGTCGCGGCAGATGTACCGGAGCGTCTTGTTGACCCGGACGGCGCCGGGCAGGAGACCGGCCTCCAGCAGGACCTGGAAGCCGTTGCAGATGCCGAGGACGGGCCCGCCGGCCTTCGCGAACTCCGCGACGCTCTCCATGACCGGCGAGAAGCGGGCGAGCGCGCCCGCACGGAGGTAGTCGCCGTAGGCGAAGCCTCCCGGCAGGATGACGGCGTCGGCGCCCTTCAGGTCCGTCTCCTTGTGCCAGACGTACTCGGCCTCGCAGCCGAGCAGGTCTTTCGCGACGTGGAAGCAGTCGGCGTCGCAGTTGGAGCCGGGGAAAACGACGATGGCGAACCTCACGAGACAATCCTCACGTCGTATCCCTCGATGACGGTGTTGGCCAGGAGCTCCTCGGCCATCCGGCGGGCGTCCGCCTCGACCGCAGACGCGTCGGAGCCTTCGACCTCGAGGAAGAAGACCTTCCCCGCCCGCACATCCCTGACCGCCCGGTGGCCCAGGCGCGCGAGCGCCGCGGCGATCGCCTTGCCCTGGGGGTCCAGGACGTCCTGGCGCGGATAAACGCGGACCTCGACTCTCACGCGTCGAAGGTGTCGTAACCCGCGACCTGGTCCGCGATCCCGTATTCGGCGGGAGAGCCCGCGCGCTCCAGGGCCTCGGCGAGAGCCGCGAGCGCCAGGGGCGGCACGTTGTTGGTGCGCGAGAGATGCGTCGCGACGACCCGTTTCAGGCGCGCTCCGGCCGCCCGCCGAATCGCGTCCGCCGATTGGCGGTTGGAGAGGTGCCCCCATCCCCCCGAGATCCGCTGTTTGAGCGGCCATGTGTACGGCCCGTCGCGGAGCATGTCCTCATCGTGGTTGAACTCCAGCAGCAGCGTCGTCGCGCCGCGCAGGAACTCCACGAAGCCTTCCTCCGCGCGCCCCAGGTCCGACGCGATGACCACCCGCGCGCCGTCCCCCTCGAAGGCGTAGGCGACCGACTCGTTCGCGTCGTGGGGCGTCGCGAAGGCGCGGAAGCCGAGGTCGCCGATCCGCCCCTCGCGTCCCCCCTCGATCCGGACGAACGGCGAGAAGAGATCCCCCTCGAGCCCGATCGCGTCCGCCGTCCCGACGGTCGTGAATACCGGACACTCCCACCGCCTCGAGAAGACGAGTGCGCCGCTCGAATGATCCATGTGCTCGTGCGTGACGAAGATCCCGCGGACCGTCTCCGGCTCCATCCCCCGGGCGCTCATCCGGCGCTCGATCTCCCGGGCCGAGATCCCCGCGTCCACCAGCACCCGCGTCCCGCCCGACTCCACGACGCAGGCGTTGCCGCCGGAGCCGGACGCGAGGATGGATATCCGCACGAATAATAGATTAGCAGGTGTCCGGCTTGACACCTACTCCCTTCCTGTCGAGCCGAACCCTCCCTGGCCGCGAGAACTCGACGGAAGCTCTGGGACTCTTTCGAAGTTCGCCCTCGCCACCGGCGCGAACACGAGCTGCGCGATGCGCTCACCGCGCTCGAGCGTCACCGGCTCCGCGCCGAGGTTCGCGATGATCACCTGGATCTCGCCGCGGTAGTCGCTGTCGATCGTGCCGGGAGCGTTCAAGAGGGCGAGGCCCTTGTCGTGCGCGAGCCCGCTCCGCATCCGGACCTGCCCCTCATATCCCGCGGGAATTGCGACCGCGATCCCGGTCGGGACCCGGGCGCGCCCGCCGGGCAGGATGAGCAACGACGCCTCGATGGCGGCCCGCAGGTCGCATCCCGCCGACCCCGCCGTCGCGTAGGCCGGCATTTCCAGCCCATTCCCGTGCCTCAGGATCTCGATCGCAACGGCAATATCAGCCACGAGAGCGCATCGTACTCCGTGCCCGGCCCCGGTCGCGGCGCGAGGAGTCTGCCGAAGTCATCGAGGGCCGCCCGCCGGTGGCGAAGCCGCGTCGCCCGGTCCGCGCGGAGCGACGTTACAGGGCGGCGGCGAGCTCCGAAGCGGAGATGGGGAGCTTGCCGACGTTGCCGACGACGGCCAGCGAAAGCAGGCGGCCATCGAAGAGACGCTCGGATTCCTCCGCGACGTCTTCCGCCGTGACCGCCTCGACGCGCCCCATCATCTCCTCGGCGGTTCTCGCGCGGCCGAGATAGAACTCGTGGCGCGCCTGCATGGACATGCGCGAGACGGTCGACTCCAGGGCGAGCATCATGTTCCCCTTCAGGTTCTCCTTGGCCCAGGCGAGCTCGCGCGGCCGAACGCCGTCGCGCTTCAGCCTCTTGAGCTCCCGCAGCGTCACCTCCAGGAGGCGCGCGAGGTTCTTCGGCGCGCAGGCGGCGGAGATCGTCTCGTATCCGCCCAGCCGGAACGAGTTGAGCGACGAGGCGATCGAATACGCCAGGCCGCGCTTCTCCCGCACTTCCTGGAAGAGCCGCGAGGACATCCCGCCGCCGAGCACGATGTCGAGGAGGCTGGCGGCATAGCGCCGGTCGGAGGACTGGGAAGGTCCCTCGGCGCCGAGGCAGAGATGCGCCTGCTCCAGGCCCCGGCGAGACTTGAGGAGCAGGTCCTGGTGGCCTCGAGGCCGGCCGGTCCGTCCTTCGATCGCGCCGCGCGCGGCGGAGCGGGAGGGCCGTCTGCGGAAGAGCCTCTCGATCTCCGCCAGGCATTCACGGCTCCGCACGTGGCCGGCGACCGAGACGATGAGGTTCTCGGGCCGGTACCGGGAGCGGTAGTAGCGGTACAAATCGGTCAGGCCGATGCTCCGGACCGTCTCGGCGCTCCCCAGGATCGGGGCTCCCAGCGGGTGGCTCCTCCAGAAGGAGCGCACGAACATCTCGTGAACGAGGTCCTCGGGGTTGTCGTTCGCCTCCCCGAGCTCCTCCAGGATCACGCCCCGCTCGACCTCGATGTCCACGGAGCCGAAGGCCGGCGAGAGAACGATGTCGCCCATGAGATCCAACGCCTCGGAGAACCGCGAATCGAGCGTGTGGACGTAGAAGCCGGTGTACTCCTTCGTCGTGAAGGCGTCCACGTCTCCCCCGAGCCGGTCGATTTCGCGGGCGATCTGAACGGTCGAGCGGCGGCGGGTCCGCTTGAAGAGGACGTGCTCGAGGAAGTGGGAGATCCCCTGCCTGGCCGGCGGCTCGTCGCCCGAGCCCGCCGCGACGAAGAAGCCGAGGGCGAAGGACCGGACGTCCTGCATCCGGTCGATCAGGACAGTCGTGCCGTTGTCGAGGATGGATTTCTGGACCATTGAGGGCTCCCGGAAGGAACGCCTATTCTACCGCGGCCGGAAACTCGGCGTCCGGGACCGGCGACGTCTCGCGAACCTGTTTACTTTAAGTGAGTTACCGTCGAGGCGGAGGGGTTGAAACCGGGAAGGGGGGAGCCCCCGGCGGCCGGCCGAGGCCCCCGCCGATGCCGATGCCGCTCTCCTTGTCCGCATCTCCCATGATGAATCGCCACTCGTCGTAGTACTTCTGCCCTCGCCACTCGGTCAGGGCCTCTTCGTGGACGCCGGATCGCACCCCGATGATCGGCCCGATCGTCTTGTTCTGGCCGGTGGGACCGAACACGCCGGGAGTCGGAGTGGGGAGCGGCCTGGCCCCCGGCGGCATCCCGGGGACCTGTCCTCCCGTCAGCGCGTCCGGCGAGTTCTGATAGATGACGTGCCAGTCCGGGCATCCGCAGATCGGCTCCTTGAAGAGCTTGCGGATCGTGCGGGGCCGGTTTTCGTACATCTCCTTCAACTCGTTGGGGAATCTCCCGTAGCGCCTCTGAAAGAGGGCGATGGCCCTGGCATATTGCTTCCCGCGGAAGAGCAGCTCCTGCTCCCGCTCCCTCTTCATGATCGTCGCGATCGAGGGCGCGACACCCATGATGAGGATCGCCAGAATCGCCATCCCGATGACAACCGCCACCAGGGTGTAACCCCGTTCGGGAGGCGGCAGGCGGTAGGCGGTAGGCGAACCAAAGCGCGCGATCGGCATCGCCTCCCGCCTCCCGCCTCCCGCCTCCCGGCTTGCGGGGGTAATCAACCGATTCCGCATTACCAGTCCTTGTAGAGGGTGCCGTCGAGGGCCTTCCCCGGCGAGCCGCTGTGGATGTCCACGATCCCGGGACTCGTGGGCTGATCGGCGGGGCCGCTCGCTTCCGCTTCGGTGGACGGCTCCTCCATCTGGAGGACCCAGGTATCGGCCGATTTCGTGATCGGATCGATCGGGATCTTGCGGATGTACCCGGCGGTCACGAGGGTCTGCAGGTCGGGAGGATAGGACCCCTTGTCGCCATGGTACTGGTCGATGACGGTGCGGAACGTGAAGAGGTCTTCCCGGAGCGTGGCCTCCCGCGCTCTTTGAGGCGAATCCCGCAGGGCCGGGACCGCGATCGCCGCGAGGATCCCGATGATCGTCATGACGACGAGCAATTCCAGGAGCGTGAATCCGTGCTCGGGAGGCGGGAGGCGGCAGGCGCCAGGCGAACCAGGGCCCGCAGTCGGCCTCGCTTCGCGACACCAGACGACCGCCTCCGTGCGCCGGGAAACGATCGCCTCCCGCCTCCCGCCTCCCGCCTCCCGATTCTTCATCTCACCAGTCCTTATAGTAGGTCCCGTCGATGCCCCGGGCGTCGGAGAGGGAGAAGACGTCATAGACGTTCTGCCCTCCCCAGGCCATCGAGTCCGGGTCGTCCTGGAACGACCGCATTCCCCACTCGGCCTTCTTCGTCATCGGGTCCGTCGGGATCCTTCGCAGGAACTTCTGCTTCTTGTCGAGCTGGCCGACGAGGTTGACCCCGTCGACGAGGGTCTCCAGGTCGGGAGGGTAGCCCTCGCTCCCGAGCTGGGGGGGAATCAACCCCAGGTCGGAGTACTGCTTGTACTTGTCGATGGCGTCGCGCATCAGGCGGAGCTGGTAGCGCAGCTCGATCTCGTCCTGCCGGCGGGCCGAGTACCTCGCCAGCGGCAGGATCATCGTCGTCAGGATCGCGACCATCGCGGCCACGACGGCGAGCTCCACGATCGTGAAGCCGTGCTGACGCCGTGAGGCGGAGAGCCTGCGGCGGCTCCGGGGCGTCTCGCAAGGCTGGCCTCGCGAGCTGCGAGACGCGACGAAGCCGTACCGAGCAAAGCCAGATCGTGCCTGTCGGAGGCGGGAGGCGAACAGGCTCATGGTCTAACGGACCTCCACCGTGGCTTGAGAAAGACTCGCCCCGTCCGGGGCCTTCTCGAACGAGAGCACGCAATTGCCCGGCGCTATTCCCTGCAGGATGATCTCGGCGATCGCGCGCGTGCCCGAGAGAGTCAGCGGGGTCGAGACATCCAGGAGCACGCGTCCCCCCGAGATGCGTGCGTCGGCCGCGCCCCCCTCCGGCAGGACCGGACGCACGGCGACGGCCGCCGCGATCGTGGGATCGAGCCGGATGGCGAGCGAAAGGCCGTCGAAGGTCTGATCTCCGCCCGCGCGGACGAGGATCGATTTCTGCTCTCCCGGAGCGAGCGAAACGCTGAGCGGGTCGAAGTCGAAGACGGGGGCCGAGGGACTCTCGACGATCCCGGAGATCCCGGAGCTCAACGAGGACTTGGGCGTCACCTTCGGCGGCGGCCTGAACGGGTCGGACGGCATCCCGCCCGGCACGAGGTTGAACGGGGCGGGAGTCACAACGGGCGCGGGCACGGCGCGCGGCACCGGCGCCGGGCGGCGGCCGAAATCGAAGGGGCCGGCTCCGGCGGGGGACTCGATCCGGGGGGTGCCCTGGAACGAGATGTTCGCGTCGGTGCCCACGTAGACCGGCGTCAGGTCCTCGTCGGTCACGTCCGGGATCCGGATGATGTGGGGGGTCAGCGTGAGGACCAGGTCCGAGGTCTTGTTCCCGGTCAGCTTCTTGGAGAAGAGACGTCCCAGGATCGGGATGTCCCCGAGGAACGGGACGGTATCGGTGTTGTTGGTCTTGTCGGTGCGCAGGAGTCCCGCGAGGAAGTTCGTCTCCCCGTCCTTCAACCGGATGTTGGACGAGATCGTCCGGGTCCCGATGATCGGCTGGTTCTGCCCCTGCTGAACGGTCACGAAGCCGTTCAAGTTGGAGACCTCGACGGTCAGCTTCATCGTGATCTCCTTGTTGTGGTGGACCCGGGGTTCGACGTCGATCTTGATGCCGACGTCCTGGTACTGGAAGGAGGTCACCGGGACGATGTTGCCGCCGACCGTCGTCCCGGTGTTGAACGTCGTGGTGGGGATCGGGATCTTGTCGCCGATGATGAGCTGGGCCTTCTGCCCTTCCGAGATCCGGAGCTGGGGCCGCGCGAGCAGCTCGGCGTTCGTGTTGTTCTTGATGAAGGAATACGTCAGCGACGGGATCGTGAAGCCGAAGGAGCGGATGGAGAGCTGCTTCAACTGGTCCCAGGTGAAGCTGCCCGCCGGGATGTCGGCGCCGTAGTTGTTCTTTCCGCCGGGCGGGGTGAGCGTGGCCGAGGCGCCGTAGGTGGTGAGCAGGAGCCCGAGGTCCTGGGTCTTGTTGACGTCGATCTGGAGCAGCTCGACGTCCACGACGACCTCGGAGAGCTGCTTGTCGTTCTGTTCGATGATCTTCTCGGCGATGGCGACCTTGTCGGCGGTGTCCCGCAGCGTGATCGAGTTCTCCGACTTGTTGATCGAGATACGGGTGGTCTGCAGGAGCGAGCGCAGGGCGTTGGAGACCTCGGTGACGTCGCCGTTGGAGAGGAAGAACGTCCGGATGACCAGGTCCTCGTAGGTCTTCCGGTTCTGGGGGTTGTCGGCGGCGATGAGCATCGTCTTCTCGTCGATCACCTTGTAGAAGTGGTTCTCCTGGCGCAGCAGGGTCTCGAGCGCCTTCTGGAAATCGATGTTGGTCAGGACGATCGAGACGTTGTCGTCCTTGAGCTGCGGGTCGAAGATGACGTTGATGCCGGCCGCGGACGCGAGCGACTGGTAGATCTGCTTGATCGGCTTGGGCTGCGGGAAGTTCAGGTTGATCGGCTTGTCGCTCGCGGGCTCCAGCATCGGAGCGTGCGCCCGGAGCCCCCGGGTCCGGCGCTTGGCGGCTTCGATCGGAGTCTCTCCCGAGCGCTCCGCCGCCGCCTTGGCGGCGTCCTCGTTGGCCTTGCGCAGCTCCGTCTCGGCGTACTTGTTGGTCGGATCCAGAAGCACAGCCTGCTCGAGCTCGACGACGGCCAGTTCCGGCTGTCCGGCGGAGCGGTAGAGCTTCCCCTTCTCGAAATGGAATTGCGAAGCCTTGATCTTCGCGCGCGCCAGCGCGATCTTGTAATGCGTGTTCGTCGGGTCCAGGTCCCGGGCGCGCGCGTACTGGAGAACGGCCAGGTCCCAGTGCCCGAGAGTCTCCTCTTCGGCCGCATCGTGATACGCGCGGGACCCCGTGCAGGCCGTGGCGAGAAGAAGCGAGAAGAGCGCGAGGCGTCTGAGTGACTTCATCGGTGGTCATCCCTTCGAACGAGTGGTTTCAGGTTCCAGGTTTCCAGTTTCAGGAATGCAGTTCCCGGTTTCTCCTGAAACCTGAAACTGGAAACCTGAAACCATCCGGTTGTCATGGCGTGATTCCCAGGCGCCTGGTCGCGGCCGGGGGATATCCGACGAATCCGATGTCCACCGACTCGTACCCGATGTTGCGCAGGATGAAACGGTCGAAGACCACGTCCCCGGAGCGCGCGTTCAGGAGCTGATCGCCGAGGAGCAGGACGGCGATCGGCCGGTCCTTCGGGCCGAAGGTCCCGATGAACTTGAAGGCGATCTCGGGCGGCACGGGCGTCGGCGTGGGCGGAGGCGGCGGCATCGGCCCGATAAACGGGGCGCTCCCGGGAGCCGGAGGGGGCGGCGGCGCGGGCGTCGGTGTCGGCGGCGGGGGCTTCGTCGGCTCGCGGATGTCGAAGATGTTGCGCCCCGGGTCGCTCGTGCGGCGGGCCCGCGGCGGATTCAGGTCCGAGACCGATACGAGCGGAACGTCTTCCGGAGCGACCTTCTTCTCCTGCGCGCGGGGGCGTCCCCGGGCGGGGCCCCGCTCCTCTTCCAGGGGAGCGGAGCCGGCTCGGGTGGGCGGAGCGGGGGCCGGCGCTCCGGCCGATCCCGTCCCTCCCCACTTGACGACGGCAAGGATCAGGAGGATCCCCAGCGCCGACAGGAGGTAGATCTGCCGTCGCGTGGCGGCCGATGGCGCCTTCATCGCGCGGAGCCTCTGGCCAGGCTCGCCCGCGCCGTCTCCGTCTCGTCGCCGGAGAAGTAGGTCACGAGCGAGACATGGACCTGCACGGAGCCGGGCACGTCCTGGTCCCGGCTCAAGGCGATGTCGCGGACGGCGAGCCACTTTCGGTCCGCCTGGATCTCGTCGAGAAGCTGTTTGAACCTGGCGTAGTCCCCCTTGAACCCGAAGGAGACGACCATCTGGGACACCGGCGGGTTCGTCACGAGGCTGGTCGCGTACGCGATCTCTCCGGGCGAGACCCCGACGCGCTTCAAGATCGCGTGGAGCTCGTCCACCACGCCCGCCAGGGTCTCGTCGCGGTGCCCCACGCTGTGGCCGTAGAACCGGTCGATCGCGGAGCGCACTTCCGCGAGGCGGTCCCGGTCGGTGGCGAGCTTCTTGGCTTCGAGCTCTCGCCCGCGGACATCGGCCTCGAGCGCCGCCCGGCGGGCTTCCAGCGCGACCTTCCGGTCGCGCGCCGTTCCCCGGTACCAGAGGAAGAAGGCGAGGTTGCCGGCCAGCAGGACTCCCGCTCCCGCCAGGAGCGCCGCGCGCCGGATCCAGATCCCGCCGGCGTTCTTCACGGCTTCGCCCCCGGGCGGTAGGTCACCGTCATCAGGAACGAACGCCCCTCGGGGACGCCCCGCTCCGGGCTCGACTCGGAGTGCAGGACCGTCGCGCCGAACGCGGGGTCGCGCGCGAACGCGGCGATCGTGTGCACGACGCTGTCGGCGTCCTTGCCCAGCATCGCGATGCTCAGCGTCGTCTCCCCGTTCTCCTCGAAGTGCGGCGACAGCCGGACGACGCGCACCTCCGGCGGCAGCGTGCGTTCGAGCCGGGCGAGCAGGCCCGTCCAGGAGAAGCGCCGCTCCTGGACGATGCGGATGAGGCCGCGGCTCTCGATGGCGAGCGCGGACACCTTGAAGTTGTCCAAGGCAGTCCTGGCCGCTTCCGCTTCCCGGGAGGCCTTCTCGCGCCGCTTCTCGAGAAACTCGATCTGGAGGCCCGTGCCCCGGATCTCGCGGTTGAAGTCGCGGTACAACCGCACGTTCCCGGCGAAGAGAAGACCCGCCGCGAGGAGCGCCAGGCCGGCGACCAGGAAAACCGGCCGCTCGTCGCGAAACGGGCGCCGGGCGAAGTCGAGTCTGCGGGCTCTCATGGGACTCTCCCCGTCATCGCCCGAAGACCGCCGCGAACCCGGGCAGCAGTTCGGGCCGCGAGAGCAGCCTTTCGTCGAAGGTCGGGTCGGCGCCGAAGAGGCGGCCGGAGATCGGCTGCGCGGGGACCGGGAGAGAATCCAGGGGGAGGACCTCCGCGGGAGCCGCGTCGTGCAGGTACACGGCGGAAAGGCCCGGTCCGTTCAGCTTCTCCGCGTAGTAGGAGAGCGAGAGGCGCATTTCCTGCACGTGGCCTTCGCTCTCGGCCTCCGAGGGTCTCTGCCGGAAGAAGATCGGGGCCTCGCCCCGCGCCACGATGAAGACGAAGGAGCCGGGGCTGCGGTGGAGCAGGGCGTAGTCGCCGGACGCCTTGCCGGACAGGACGGAGGCGAGCCCTTCGAAGAGCGCCAGGCTCGCCGGGGCGAGCGAGCCGACCCGCACGCCTTTCTCGTCGAACGCCGCCTCGATCGACCTGAGCGTGTCGGCGGGCGCGGCCGCCACGAGGAGTCGCTTCGGCTCCCCCGCGGGCGTCATCTCCGTGAAGGCCACGTCCAGCTCGGCGGTGATCCCCGGGAGGAGCTTCTTCAGCTTCCAGCCGACCATCTCGCGGGCCGCTTCGTGAGAGGAGGGAAGAGAGTCGAATTCGACCGGCAGGATGCGCGCCCAGGCGTCGGGAAAGACGACCGACGCCCGGGAGAGCCGGCCCTGGGCGAATCGCCTCGCCGCCTCGACGGCCGGAGCGATCGCGCCGGCGGAGAAGAGCGGCGTCCCGGAGGTCCCCGCCCCGAGCGTGTTGGCCGGATACGGGAAATGCTGGGAGAACGCGATTCCCGGAGGCTCCGCGCGCCGCACGTGCCCGTAGGTCATCCCCTCGGCCATCAGGCAGAACACGTGCGGCGGCACGACCGGCTTCACCAACGGCAGCTTCATTCCTCGCCTCCGACAGGCACGATCTGGCTTTGCTCGGTACGGCTTCGCCGCGCCTCCCAGCTCGCGAGGCCAGCCTCGCGAGACGCCCCGGGACCGCCGCAGGCGCTCCGCCTCCCGCCTCTCGTCCGCTTAATCGACAAAGGTCACCTTGTTGATTTCCTTCAGCGTCGTCCACCCCTCGAACACCTTGGCCAGCGCGGCGTCGCGCAGGAAGGCCATCCCTTCCTCCTTGGCGGCCTTCTTGATGTCGGCCGCCGGGCGCCGCTCCAGGATCAGGCCCCGGATGCGGTCGGAGAGATCGAGCAGCTCGGCGATCGCCATCCGGCCGTGAAACCCGGTCCCGTTGCATTCGAGGCATCCCTTGCCTTCGTAGAAGATCCGGTCGGCGACGGCCGCCGCCTCGAGCCCCGCTTCGACGAGCAGCTCCGGGGAGATCTTGACCGCCTCGCGGCAGTGCGCGCAGATGCGCCGCACCAGGCGCTGGGCGAGGATGCAGTTCAACGCCGAGACGAAGTTGTACAGCTCCACCTTCATGTTGAGGAACCGGCCGAGCACGTCCACGACGTTGTTGGCGTGGACGGTCGTGAAGACCAGGTGCCCCGTCAGGGCCGACTGCACTGCGATCTGGGCTGTTTCTTCGTCGCGGATCTCTCCGACCATGATCTTGTCCGGGTCGTGCCGCAGGATCGAGCGAAGCCCCCTCGCAAACGTCAGGCCCTTCTTCTCGTTGACCGGGATCTGGGTGATGCCGCGCAGCTGGTACTCGACCGGATCCTCGATCGTGACGATCTTGTCCTCGACGGACTGGATCTCGGAGAGGCAGGCGTAGAGCGTCGTCGTCTTGCCCGAGCCGGTCGGGCCGGTCACGAGCACCATGCCGTACGGCTCGCGGATGAACTTGCGCAGCTTCTTCTTCGTCTCGATGTCGAACCCGAGGATGTCGAGGTTCAGGCTCTTGAACTCGGCGTTGGCCGACTCCTTGTCCAGGATCCGGATGACCGCGTCCTCGCCGTGGACGGTCGGCATGATGGAGACGCGGAAGTCGATCGTGCGCCCCCGCACGCGCAGCTTGAAGCGGCCGTCCTGGGGGATGCGCTTCTCGGCGATGTCGAGCTCCGACATGACCTTGATGCGGGAAATGATCGTCCCGTGGTGCCGCTTGTCGATCGGGTCCATGGCCTGGTAGAGGACGCCGTCGATCCGGTACTTGATCAGGACCACGTTCTCCTGCGTCTCGATGTGGATGTCGGAGGCGCGGCGCTGGATCGCGTTGAAGACGATCGAGTCGACGAGCTTGATGATCGGGGACGCGTCCTGCGTGATCCGGTCGATGGTGAGGGTCTCCTCCCCCTCCTCGTCTTCCGACACGAGCTGGAGGCGGAACTCCTCGGTCGCCTCGTCCAGGACCCGCTGCGAGGACTCGCTCTTCTGCAGGATGTCGTTGATCGCGGCGCGGCTGCCGACCTTGAGACGCAGCGGCAGGCCCGTCAGGAGCTCGAGCTCGTCGAGCTTGACGACGTCGGTCGGATCCGCGCAGATGACCGTCAGGAACCTTTCCGTCCGGCTCTCGGGGATGAAGCCGTAGCGGAGCATCCACTCGACGGGCATCGAGCGGAAGAGGTCCGGGTCCACGCGGTGGGACGCCACGTCCACGTAGGGAATGGCCAGCCGCTCCGCCAGCGCGATCGCCTGCGCCTCCGACTCGGAAGCCAGTGAAGTCCCGTTAACAAATTGCTTCGCCATGGTGTTCAGACACTCCTTCTCACGAGACCCTTCATCCCTTGATCTGCGACATGAGCCGGAAGATCGGCAGGTACACGGAGAGGAGAATCGTCATGATCACCCCGCCCATGATCACCAGGATCGCCGGCTCGACGAACGAGATGACCCGCGCGAGCAGCAGGTCGATCTCCTCATCGTAGAAATCGGAAACGGACGACAGCATTTCCTCCAGGGCCCCGGACGCCTCGCCCACCTTGATCATCTCGATCGTCAGGTTCGTGAAGATGCTCGTCGCCTCGAGCGCCTTCCACAGCTCTCCCCCCTCCCGCACGCGCGGGATGACCTCCGCGACACGGCGGGACACGTAGCGGTTGCCGACCGCGGCCGCCGCGTTCTCGAGGGCGGGTACGAGCGGAGTGCCGCCTCCGAGGAGCGTGGCCAGGCTTCTCGTGAACTGCGTGATCGCGAACCGCTGGAAGATGCCCCCGACGACCGGGATCCGGAGCAGCACGGCATCCGCCCACACGGCGCCGCGGGGCGACTTCAGGAAGCGCGACCCGACGACGACGAGGGCCGCGCCGCCCAGGAGAAAGAACACGATGTTGGCGCGCAGGAACTTCGCGGTGTTCATGACGACAACGGTCAAGAGCGGCAGCTGCGCCTGGAAATCGCTGAAGAACTCCTGGAACCTCGGGATCACGACGGTCATCAGAATCCCGATCAGGACGATCGAAACGACGATCAGGATCGCCGGGTAGACGAGCGTCGCGATCACCTTGCGCGCGAGCGACATGACCGTCTTCTGGTATTTCACGTAGCGCCGCAGGACGCTCTCGATCTCGCCGCTCTTCTCTCCGGCCTTGAGCGAGGTCCAGAAGAGGCGCGGGAAGAGATCGCCCTGCTCCGCGAAGGCGTCGGAGATCGCGGCGCCCGCGTTGACGCGGTCGCGGACCTCGAGGAGGACCCGCCGGAGAACGTGGCTCTCCTGCCTCTCCATCAGGAGCTCGAGGGAGTGGACGACGGGGAGCCCGGCCTTCAAGAGCGCGATCAGCTCCTGGTTGAAGATGATGAAGTCCCTCATCTTCACGCGCCCGTGGCGCCTCCGGCGCTCGCCGAAGGAGAGGCCCTGGCGGCGCACCTCGAAGACGTGCCCTCCCCGGCGCTCCATCTCGACACGGGCGGCCGCGGCGTCGGGGGCCTGAACGGCTTCCTCGGCCACGGAGCCGTCGGGCCACCCGATCTTGACCCGGAACTCGCGGCTCATCGCTTCCCCACCGACTTGCCTCCGGGCGACCCCGGCCGGGCCGTTTCCTGGGCAAGCAGGATCAGAATGAGGGCGTTCTTCGACCCCTCCTCCTTCGAGGCCCCGACGACGAGCGTCTGGTTGAGCGTCACCGTGATGGCCGCCCGGTAGAGCGGGACCGTGTAGGGCCGTCCCTCCCCGTCCTTCTTGACGCGCGAGAGCGCGAAGGGGGAGAGGAGGAGCTCCTCGCCGGAGCCGGCGGCGCCGATGGAGAAGGCCAGGACGTACTCGTCCCCCAGGCGGTAGGAGAGGGGACGCCCCTCCACCCCCTGGATCACGGCGGAATCGAGCAGCGCGTAGTCGTTGAACTGGAACATGGACTTGAGCTTCGCTCCCAGCCCTCCGATCTCCTGGGAGATCGTGCCGGCAGGCGCGTCCGTCCGCGCCCGCACCAGCTTGACCGCGAAGCTGAAGCCGCGCGGAGGAGCGTCGAACTCAGCGATCACCTTCGCGACCGTCTTCAGGTTCTCTTCCCGGTCCGTGATGGTCATGGCGTTCAACCTCGGCGTCAGCGTCACCGAGGCCGACTCGGAGAGGTGCGGCCGGATGAGCAGCGCCGCCTCCTCCACGCGCCGGTACTTCAACACGAAGACGCGCACCGAGACGTCGGCCGCCGCCCCGCTCCCGGGAGCGGGCTCCGCCGCCGCGACCACCAGCGCGGTCAGCGAAATGGCCGTGAAGGCCGCGAAGAGAGTCCGTTTTCTCATCCGAATGAAAACCCCGCCCCGGAAAGTCCGGGACAACCCGGGAGATTTGTGATTTGTGATTTGTGATTTGTGATCTCGGGCTGGCGCCCTCAGTCACCCATCACCCAACAAAATCACCCATCACAAATCACCAATCACCAATCCCTCAGATATCGATGGAACGGTCCACGATCCAGACGACCCGGGGCTGTCCGGCGCCCGGGTTCAGTTCGTAGATCGTGGCGTCCGTCGGAGACTTCCCGGCTCCCCGGCCCGTCTTCTCGAAGACGTCCGACGGCGGCACGGGGTTGGCCGCCGGAACGACGCTCGACTTCGCGGCCTCCCGTCCCGCCGGCGGGAGGGCTGAGGCCGAAGGAGCCCGGAACTCCAGAGCGCCGGGCGCGAGCAGGGTCAGGGCCAGGGCGGCCGCGGCCGAGGCGAGGGCGCCGACGCGCCGCCGGGCGGGCGGCGCCTTCAGCCGCTCCTGAGCCTGCCGGAGCGCGATCCCCGCGCGCACCGCCGCGAGCACGCGGCCGGGATCCTGGGGGAGGGCCGGAGCCGCCGACGCGGAGGCGAAAACGAGGAGCGGATCGCGGGCCGCCGCCGCTTCCCGGCAGGCGGCGCAGAGGGCCAGGTGCCCGCGCACCGCGCGGCGTTCCTCCGCCGCGAGGCCGTCGGCGGCATAACTCTCGAACCGGACCCGGGCCTCTCCGCAGGAGAACGTCACGGCTTCTCCTCGTCCGGCCGGGGCGCGGCGCGGTGAAGGCCCGGCGCGATCCTCTCGATCTCGCGGCGGAGCACCCGCCGCGCGTTGAAGAGATGGTTGCGCACGGTGGACTCCCCGCAATTCAGGATGGCCGCGATCTCGCTCGTGTCCAGGTCTTCCATCTCGCGCAGCACGAAGGCCGCCTTCTGCTTCCCGGTCAGCCGTCCCGAGACGCGCTGGAAGAGGCGCGAGGCCGAGTCGTCCTCGGCGGCCCGCGACGTCTCGCTGCCGGTCTCGCTTTCTCGCAACCGGACCAGGTGCAGCGTCGCCGTGTGGGCCCGCTCGCGGCTGCGCGAGCTCCTCAGGAAGTCGATCGAGAGGTTGGTGGCGATGCGGTAGAGCCAGGTGTTGAAGGAATAGGTCTCGTCGTACCGGGAGAGCTGCTCCCAGACCCGCAGGAAGGCCATCTGCGCCACGTCCCGGGCATCCTCGGCGTTGCCCAGGATGCGGCGGGCGACCGAAATCACGGCGGGCGTCTTGCGCAGGACGAGAGTCTCGAACGCGAGCATGTCCCCCGCCCGGGCCTGGATGGCAAGCTCCCTGTCCGGAAGCTCCCGGCTCTCCTGGCGGTGGCGGTCCTCGCTGTAAACGAGCTCCATTCGTTCCTTATACGGAGGCGGGTCGGCGTCCGTTGGAGGCTTTTTGCGAAACATAAACCTTTGAATTGTAAGTCCAAACCCCCGAATGCAGGGGCCAAAGTCCAGAGTCCAGGGTCCAAGATAGCCCACTGACGGTGGCGCCCCCGTTCCTGGCTACTTTGGACACTGGACCTTGGACCTTGGACTCCCCCGCGCATCAACCGCCTCGGCGATAATTGCGCCGCGATGTTCCTTTACCGCGTTCTTTCGGTCCTCGCCCTCCTCGTGTATTCCCCCTACGCGCTCGTCCGGTCGGCCCTGGGACGGCGGCGGCTGGGAGACATCCGGGGCCGGCTGGGACTGACAACCTACCCCGATCTGGACGGCGGTATCTGGGTCCACGCGGTGTCGGTCGGAGAGGTGGGCGCCGCCCGCAACCTGCTGGCCGCCCTCGCCGAGAGATTGCCCGGGGCCCGGCTCGGTCTCTCGGTGACGACGGCGGCCGGACTGGAGGCCGCGCGCCGCCTCGCGGGACAGTCCATCGCGGTCTTTTCCTTCCCGCTCGATCTCGCGGGACCGGTCGAGAAGGCGCTTTCGGCCGTCCGCGCGGGGGTGATCGTCCTGACCGAGACCGAGCTCTGGCCTCTCCTGCTCGACCGGGCGCGAGCCCGAGGGGTGCCGGTCGCTCTGGTCAACGGCCGGATCTCCGACCGCTCCTTCCGGCGCTACCTTCTCCTGGGCGGGTGGTTTCGCCGGGTCCTCGACAACGTCTCGCTCTTCGCCATGCAGACCGAGGAAGACGCGAAGAGGATCGGACGCCTCGGCGCCCGGCCGGACCGGGTCCTCGTGACGGGCAACATCAAGTACGACCTGGCGCCGGCTCCCCCGTTCGCCGACGCGGCGCGCCTGGGTGCCGCGGCGGCGGGGCGGCCCGTCCTCGTCGCAGCCTCGACGGGGGAAGGCGAAGAGGAGATGGTCCTCGAAGCCTGGAAAGGGCTCTCCCCTCACCCGCTTCTCGTCCTCGCGCCGCGCCGCCCGGAACGCTTCGACGATGTCGCGCGCCTGATCGAATCGCGTGGTTTCCGGCTGATCCGCCGCTCGGGCGCGGGACTCGGGACTCGGGACTCGGGACTCGAAGGCCCGGAGGGAATCCGGCATCCAGATCACAAATCACCAATCACCAATCACAAATCCTCTTCCGTCTACCTCCTCGACTCGATCGGCGAGCTGGCCTCGCTCTACGGCGAGGCGTTCCTCGCGTTCCTCGGCGGCAGCCTCATCGCGACGGGAGGCCACAATCCGATCGAGGCGTGGGCCCAGGGGGTCGCGGTCCTGGTCGGTCCTCACACCGGAAATTTCCGGGAGATCACGCGGGCCGGGCAACGCCTCGGCATCCTGGAGAGTGTCGCGGACACGCGGGAACTGGCGCGGGCGTTCGATCTCGCCGTCAAGGACCCCGCCGGGGCCGCCGCGCGGGGAGAGCGTGCGAAGCGCTTCGTGGCCGCGAGCCGCGGCGCCGCGGCCGCGACCGCGGACGCCGTGGCCGGGTTTCTCCGTTCGGCCCGCGAGCGAGCGGCCGCACCGTGATCACGAGCCTCTACGCCCGGCTGATGGAAATCCGCGCGCGCCGGTTCGCCTCGGGGCGCGCCGCGTCCGCGCGCCTGCCGCATCCCGTCATCTCGATCGGCAACCTGACGATGGGCGGAACGGGGAAGACGCCGATGGCGGCGCATCTGGCACGCCGGCTGCGATTCGAAGGAAAGCGGCCGGCCATTCTCTCGCGCGGCTACGGCCGCCAGTCCCGGGGCGTGGTCGTCGTCTCTGCGGGAGACGGCCCGCTGGTCTCGGCGGAGCAGGGGGGAGACGAACCGGTCGCGCTCGCCCTGCGCCTGCCGGGCGTCGTGATCGTCGTGGCGAACCGCCGCGTCGAGGCGGCCCGCGCCGCGGACGGGCTCGGAGCGGACCTCTTCATCCTGGACGACGGCTATCAACACCTCGCGGTCGAACGCGACGCGAACCTCCTGCTCCTGGACGGCCGGGACCCGTTCGGGGGCGGGCGTTTTCCGCCGCGCGGCCGCCTGCGCGAGCCTCTGTCGGCGCTCGCGCGGGCCGACGCCTTCCTCTTCACGCGGGCCGAGAGGGACACCCCCCCGCCGGGGGCGCTCGAGACGCTCGCGCGCTGGAATCCCGGGGCCCCCGTCTTCACGGTTCGGTTGAAGCCGGCCGGGCTGCACGACGAGAAGGGAGCCCCGATCGAAGGAGCCGCGTTGACCGGCCGGCGGTTCGTGGCGGTCTGCGCGGTGGCGCAGCCGGCGAGCTTTTCCTCGGCGCTCGCGTCCCTCGACCTCTTCCCCGAGGAGACCCTGGCGTTCCGGGACCACCACCGCTACCGCCCGCGCGACATCGCGCTCCTCCACCGCAAGGCGGAAGCGACCGGCGCGTCCTGGATCGTCACGACGGAGAAGGACGCGGTCAAGCTCTCCGGGCGCCTGCGGCTGCCGCTGGCGACGCTGCGCCTCTCCGTGGAGGTCATCGAGCCCGGCTTCTTCCCCTTCCTCGCCTCGCTCGTCTCCGGCACGCCGCGGACCGTCGCGCGAGCCGGAAGATGAGCATTCCGAATCGGAAATCGGAAACCGGGCATCGGCAATCGGAGGAACGCGCCCGCGGCCGCCGCGGAGGACGATCCCTTCTTCGCCACAGGCTGGAGCGCGCCGTTCTGCGCGGCGCTCTCGGAATCCTGAGGCTCATGCCCCGGGGCGCCTCGACCCGGTTCGGCCGCACGGTGTCGCGGCTCTTCTTCCTGGTCCCGGGCTCGCGCCGCCGCATCCTCCTGGAGAACCTGACGCAGGCGTTCCCCGAGAAGAGCCGCGGCGAGATCCGCCGGATCGCCCGCGCGTGCGCGGCGAACCTGGGGGCCGCCTTCATGGAATTCCTCGAGTCTTCGCGGCTGGCGCGCGACGAGGTCCTCTCGCGGGTCACGCTCGCGGGAGAAGAACACTTCGCCGCGGCCCGCGCCCGCGGCAAGGGGATCTTCCTCCTCTCGGCGCACTTCGGGAGCTGGGAGATCGGCGCCATCCGCGCCGGGCTCATCGCGGGACCGATCTCCTCCGTCGTGCGGCCGCTCGACAACCCCCTCCTGGAAGAGGAGCTCGAATACCGGCGGACCCGCCTGGGCAACCGGGTCATCCGCAAGAAGGAGGCGGCGCGGGAGATCCTGCGCGCGATCCGCGCCAACGAGACGGTGGCGGTCCTGGCGGATCAGAACGTCCTGGCCGAGGAGGCGGTCTTCGTTCCCTTCTTCGGGCGCCTGGCGGCCACGACGCCGTCCCTGGCGCTCTTCCAGATCAAGACCGGCGCCGCCGTCGTGCCGGTCTTCACGTGGCCGCTCGGGCGGGGCCGCTATCGTCTTCAATTCGAGGAGCCCATCCTCGGCGAGGAATTCGCGGCCGACGGCGCGGGGCGGGAGGAACGCGTCCGGCGCGCCACGGAGCGCTACATGGCGGTGACCGAGAAGGCCATCCGCGGCGACCCGGCCGCCTGGCTCTGGATGCACAACCGCTGGCGGACCAGGCCGGAAGCAAGTCCAAGGTCCAAGGTCCAAGGTCCAAAGTAGAACGCCGTGGCCGAAGTGTCGAGGGTGGTCGTGGCGCCGAACTGGCTCGGAGACTGCGTGATGGCTCTGCCGGTCCTTCGGGCGATCCGGCGGGCTCGACCGGGGGACGGGCTGGCGGTCCTCGCGCGGGGCGGAACCGCCTCCCTCTTCCGGGCGGAGGGGAGCGCCGACGCCGTCGTCGAGCGGTCCGGTCTCTTCGAGGACACGCGGACGCTGCGCTCGCGGCGGTTCGACGAAGCGTGGCTCCTGCCGAATTCCTTCCGCTCCGCGGTCGCTCCCTGGCTCGCGCGGATCCCGGAGCGGCTCGGATACGACACCGATCGCCGCGGCCCGCTGCTCACGCTCGCCCTGCGCCCGCCTCCCCGGACGGCGCACCAGCTGCGCGACTACGACGCGCTGCTCCGGTCGCGGAGCATCGAGCCCGATCTCGAGGCGCCGAGGCTCCCGGTGACGTCGCAGGCCCTCGACCGAGCCTCCTCCTCGCTGAGGGCCGCCGGCATCGATCGCGAACAGCCGCTGGCGCTCCTCGCGCCGGGCGCGGCGTTCGGCTGGACCAAGCGCTGGCCCCCCGAGCGGTACGGCGCCCTGGCCGACCTCCTGGCCGACAGGGGGATCGTCCGCGCCGTCGTCATCGGACCGGGCGAGGAGAATCTCGGCGCGGCCGCCGCGGCCTCTTCCCACTCGCGTCTGCCGGTTCTCGGCTCCGACCTCGACCCGGTCGAGCTCGCCGCTCTCTTCTCCCTCGCGCGCGTCCTCGTGGCCAACGACTCGGGCCCGATGCACCTGGCCGCCGCGGTCGGAACTCCGGTCGTCGCGTTCTTCGGCCCGACGGACCCAGGCCGGACGGCGCCGACCGGCTCTCCGTCCCGGGTCCTCGACCGCTACATCTTCTGCTCCCCCTGCTTCCTGAAGCAGTGCCCGTACGGGCACGAGTGCATGGGGGAGATCAGCGTCGAAATGGCATTCGCGGCGGTCGAGGAGGTCTTAGGTGGTAGGTGGTAGGTGGTGGGTGGTAGGGCTCAGCTCTGGTCCCTAACACCTATCACCTAACACCTACCACCTACTTGAGCTCGGTGTTCCAGTAGGCGAGGTCGAGGAAGTTGCGCCACGCGGGGTGGACTTTGTTGGAGCCGAAGTGGCCGACCGGATGCCAGCGGGGCTTGCGAGGCTGGGCGATCAGCTTCATCGAGGCCTCGTGGGGGCTGCGGTTGCCCTTCTTGACGTTGCAGGAGAGGCAGGCGCACACCACGTTCTCCCACGTGGAGCGGCCCCCCCGCGACAGCGGGACGACGTGGTCGAGCGACAGCTCGGAGGAAGAGAACTTGTGGCCGCAGTACTGGCAGCGGTTCCCGTCCCGCAGGTAGATGTTGTGCCGGGAGAACTTGACGTCCTGCCTCGGCAGCCGGTCGAAGTCCTTCAACGCGATCACGCGCGGGACCCGGATCGCCATGGACGGCGTCAAGACCACCTCGTCCTGCGGCTGCACCGGGATGTCGCACCAGTTCTCGAACTCGTAGGTCGAGTAATCCGGCAGCACCGCCCGGACGTGCCCCTTGTAGAAAAGGGAGAACGCCTTGCGAACCGAGGTGACCTGTATGGCCTGAAACACCCGGTTCAGAACGAGCACATGAGAATCCAGCATGCGACTTTCTCGAGGGCGGCAATTATAGTCCGGGTTTGATGAGCTTCGACATCTCCCGGCAACGGCTCTCTTCGCTCGTCGACGCCTTTGCCGGCCGGCGCCTCGTGGTGGCCGGAGACTACGTGCTCGATCGCTTCCTCTACGGGCATCCCAAGAGGGTCAGCCGCGAGGCCCCGGTCCTGATCCTCCGGTTCTGGAAGGAGGAGCACCTGCCCGGCGGCGCGGGCAACACCGCCGCCAACGTCCGATCCCTCGGGGGAGTGCCGGTCCCCGTCGGGGCGCTGGGAGAGGACGAGGCCGGACGGACGCTCAAGTGGGTCCTGGAGGAGCGCGGAATCGAGACGAGCGGGCTCCTGGCGGCGGCGGGGTACGGCACTCCCACGAAGACCCGCATCCTCGCGGGCGCCCCGCACGGCATCAAGCAGCAGGTCGTGCGTTACGACCGGGAGTTCCGCCTGGCGCCGGACGCGTCCGTCGCCGGGAAGATCGCCAGACGTCTGGCGGAGGCGGCCGGACAGGCCAGCGGCGCCGTCGTCTCCGATTACGGCTACGGCGCCGTTCCCGCCGACGCCGTCGCGCGCCTCCGGGCCGGTCTCCCCTCGGCGACGCCGATTCTCGTGGATTCCCGGCACGGCCTGGCCGGGTTCGCGGGCGCCGACGCCGTGACTCCCAACGAAGAAGAGCTCGAGGAGGCGATCGGTCAGCCGCTCGGCGATTCGGCCGAAGAGCTCGAAGGCGCCGCCCGTGCCCTCGCCCGCCGGATAGGGTGTCCGACGGTGCTCGTCACCCGGGGCTCGCGGGGCATGGCCCTCTTCCAGGACGGAGCGCGGCCGGTCTCGATCCCCGTTCACGGCACCGATCAGGTCGCCGACGTGACCGGGGCGGGAGACACGGTGCTGGCGGCGTTCTCGCTGGCGCTCGCTTCCGGCGCGACGTCCCTGGAAGCGGCGCTGCTGGCCAACTTCGCGGGGGGCGTCGCGGTCATGAAAATGGGGACCGCCGTGGTGACCCCCGGGGAGCTGCGCGATGCCATCGCGGCGGACAGGACCATATTGGGATGAACCGGGACCGGGAGGCGGGAGGCGGGAGGCGGAAGGCGATGCCGACTGCAGGCCCTGGTTCGCCTACCGCCCACCGCCAACCGCCTCCCGGCTCATGATCGAGAAGATCCTGTCCACGGAAGCGCTGCTCGGAGCGGCGGCGCGTGAACGAGCCGCGGGGCGCGCGATCGTGTTCGCCAACGGCGCCTTCGACCTGCTGCACGTCGGCCATGTCCGGTACCTCGAGGCGGCCCGGCGGGAGGGAGACTGGCTCGCGGTGGGAGTCAACTCCGATCGCTCCGTCCGCAGCGGCAAGGGAGAGGGACGCCCGATCCTGCCCGAGGCGGAGCGCGCGGAGATCGTGTCGGCCCTCGCCTGCGTGGACGCGGTCGTCCTCTTCGACGAGGACAGCCCGGCATCACTCCTGGCGCAACTCGAGCCGGACGTTCACGCCAAGGGCACCGACTACGAGGCCGAGTCGGTGCCCGAGCGCGGCGTCGTCGAGGCTTACGGAGGGCGCACGGTCATCGTGGGAGACCCGAAGGACCACGCCACCACCGATCTGCTCGAGAGGATTCGCAAGACGTGAAACACGAGAACGTGAAACGAAGCCACGTTTCGCGACTTCCGTTTGACGTCTGACGGCTCATGAAGATCCTGATCGTACGGCTCTCCGCGATGGGCGACATCGTCCACGCGCTCCCCCTGGCGCTCAATGCCCAGATGGCCGGGGCGACGGTGGGATGGCTGGTCGACCGCCGTTATGGCGAATTGCTCGCGGGCAACCCCTCCATCGAGCGCCTCTTCCTGGCCGACACCGGCCGCTGGCGCCGCAACCCGATCTCCCCCTCCAACTGGGGGCAGATCGCGGAACTGCGAAGGGCCCTCCGCGAGTTCGGGCCCGACGCGACCCTGGACGCTCAGGGTCTCTGGAAGTCGGCGCTCCTGGCGAGCCTGGCCGGAGCGGACGTCGTCGGCTACTCCGCGGAATCGCGCCGCGAGCCCTCCTCGGCCCTGCTCGTCGCGAGGGGAATCGCGATGCCGGGTGAAGCCGTGCACATCGTGGACCAGAACCTGGGCCTGCTCGCCGCTCTCGGTTTCGCCGCGACCCGCAGGGCGCCGGACGCCCGATACCTGCTCTCGCGCGAGAGCCCGGCGGCGAGCCAGTTCCTGCGGACGCTGCCGACGCCTTTCGCTCTCTACCATCCCGGCGCCGCGCAGGCGAAGAAGACGTGGGGGGAGACGAACTACGCGAAACTGGCGGCGCGGCTCCACCAGCAACTCGGTTTCTATCCCGCCATTTCCTGGGGACCGGGGGACGAGGAACGCGTCGATCGCTTCGTCGATCTCCTGCCGTACGCGGCGAAGATTCCGCGCCTCGACTTCACGGGCCTCGCCGCGGTGGCGTCCCGCGCGAGCCTCTTCATCGCGGGAGACACCGGCCCGCTTCACCTGGCCGACGCGCTCGGCGTGACGTGCCTCGCCCTCTTCGGTCCGGAGGCGCACCGCCGAAACGCTCCCGAGCGCAACCGGCCTTACCGGGGCGCCGCGTTGGGTTACGATCAGACGGGGTCCGTCGAAGCGGTCGCGCTCAAGGCGGTCGAGCTCGTCGCGACCGCGGGGATGACCCACGACGCAGGATAGAAGATCAAGGTCCCGAACATTGAGGCGTCTCTTCTTTCCTCTTCTCATGCTCGCGACCCTGCCGGAGCCCGCGTCCCTCCCGGCCCAGGAGAGCCCCGAGCCCCCGGCCTTCCTCGGCGAGACGCTCCGTTACTCGATGACGATCCTGGGAATCGCCGGGGGCGAGCTGACGCTGTCGGCGGTTCCGGCCGACCTCCACGGGCGCTCGACCTACAAGTTCGAGATGACGGCCCTCTCCAACGATTTCCTTTCGAAGTTCTTCGTGGTCCGGGACACCATCGTTTCGTGGATCGATCCGAAGTCGTTCCGGTCGCTCCGCTTCGAGAAACACACCGTCGAAGGCAAGCGCTCGCGCGACGAGCTGACCGAGTTCGATTACGAGAAGGGACTGGCCCGCCACGAGGGGACTTCGGTGCCTCTCGAGGACGCCACCCTCGACAGCCTCTCGTCGGTCTACTACCTGAGGACGCTCCGGCTGGACACGGAGAAGACGATCGAGCTCCGGGTCTTCTCGGGGAAACCCCACACGCTCGAGGTCGAGATCCAGGCGCGGGAGACCCTGACGGTGCCCGCGGGGACGTTTCCGACGATCCGGGTCGAGCCCCGGAGCACGGCCGGAAGCCTGATGGGAAAGAACCTCGTCCTCTGGCTGACCAACGACGCGCGAAAGATCCCCGTCCAGCTCCGCTCCAGGCTCAAGGTCGGCACGCTGGTGGGCAAGCTGAAGTCCATCGAAAGAAGATGAGTGGATCGGGTGATCTGCGATCGGGTGATCGAAAGCCGCAATCACCCAATGGCTCGATCACCCGATCACCCGATCGGCCTGAGGTAGAATCTCCGGCACAATCATGGCGGTAAAGCTCGGCGACCTCCTGCTCAAGGCCAAGCTGATCACGCAGGACCAGCTCGACGCCGCGCTCAAGTCGCAGCGCGAGGAGGGGGGAAAGATCGGCGAGGCGCTCGTCCGCGTCGGGTCGGTGACGGAAAACGACATCACCGAGACCCTCTCGCAGCAGTTCGGCGTGCCTTCCATTGACCTGGCGAGCTTCGAGATCGATCCGGCGGTCGTCAAGATCGTCCCGGCCGACGTCGCGCGCAAGTACGGTGTGCTCCCCGTGAACAAGACCGGCGCCACGCTGACGATCGCGATGGGGGACCCGACCAACGTCTTCGCGATGGACGACATCAAGTTCATGACCGGCTACAACGTCGAGCCGGTCGTCGCCTCGGAAGTGGCCCTCCGCAAGGCCATCGACCGGCACTACGGGACGCCGCGGTCCGTCGTCCTGAAGGAGAAGCCGAGAACCGCGCCCGGCTACGCCCCTCCGGAAGGGAACCTCGATGAGGTCATGGCGTCCTCAGCCCTGACGGCCGACGACATGGCCGCGGTCGGGCTGGGCGAGCTCAATATCGACGAGATCACGGGGGTCGAGACGGGCGCCGACGTCGACGTCCTGAAGGGGGAGGAAGGCGAAGAGATCGACCTGACCGACCTCGCCAAGTCGAGCGAGTCCGCGCCCATCATCAAGCTCTCCAACCTGATCCTGATCGAGGCCTTGAAGGCGGGCGCCTCCGACATCCACGTCGAGCCGTACGAGAAGGAGTTCCGCGTCCGGTTCCGGATCGACGGCATCCTCCACAACATCATGGCGCTGCCGATGCGCACGCGCGACCCGCTGATCTCGCGCCTGAAGATCATGGCCAAGCTCGACATCTCGGAGAAGCGCCTCCCCCAGGACGGCCGCATCAAGATCCGCCTGCGGGTCGAGGAGCGCTCGCGCGACCTGGATCTGCGCGTCTCGACGGTCCCGGCCCAGTTCGGAGAGAAAGTCGTGATGCGCCTGCTGGACAAGACCAAGCTCCAGCTCGACATGACGCTGCTCGGGTTCGAGGCGGAGCCGCTGCGCCGGTTCAAGGACGCGATCGACCGCCCCTACGGCATCGTTCTCGTCACCGGCCCGACGGGTTCCGGCAAGACCAACACGCTGTACTCTGCGATCGCGCAGCTGAACGACCCGACGGTCAACATCCTGACGGCGGAGGACCCGATCGAATACAACCTGGCGGGGATCAACCAGGTCCAGATGAAGGAGCAGATCGGACTGACGTTCGCCTCCGCCCTCCGCTCCTTCCTCCGGCAGGATCCCGACATCATCCTCGTCGGCGAGATCCGCGACTTCGAGACGGCCGAGATCGCGGTCAAGGCCGCGCTGACCGGGCACCTCGTCCTCTCGACCCTCCACACCAACGACGCCCCTTCCACCATCAGCCGCCTGATGAACATGGGGATCGAGCCCTTCCTCGTCGCCACGTCGATCAACGCGATCTGCTCGCAGCGCCTGGTGCGCCGGATCTGCGCGGGCTGCGTGGAGGAGGTCGAGACGCCGCCGCAGATGCTCATCCAGGTCGGCTTCGCCCCGGACGAGATCAAGAGCCTCGAGATCAAGCGCGGCCGCGGGTGCGAGCGGTGCGGCAACTCCGGCTACAAGGGGCGGGTCGGGCTCTACGAGGTCCTCCAGTTCTCCGACGAGATCCGCGAGATGATCCTCTCCGGCTCGACCTCGATCGAGCTGAAACGCAAGGCGATCGAGGAGGGAATGGTCAGCCTCCGCTCCTCGGGCCTCCACAAGATTCGGGGCGGGGTGACCACCCTGGAGGAAGTGCTGAGGGAAACCGTCCTCTGACGAGGTGGTAGGTGTTAGGTGGTCCCTACGACCTACGACCTACAACCTACCACCTAACACCTTGCGGGTAAGCTGGCAGGCTTCCCTTTCCGGCCGGGAGGGGCTAAACTAAAGTACACTCTCTAAAGGGACCAAAGTACACTCTCTAAAGGGACCGATGCCTAGCGATACGACACTCCATCAGCTCTTGAAGCAAATGGTCGAAATGGGTGCATCCGACCTGCACCTGACGACCAGCTCCCCCCCGATGGTCCGGCTGGACGGGAGGCTCATTCCGCTCCCCTATCCGCCGATGACCGTGTCGGAGACCAAGCAGCTCGCCTACTCGGTTCTGACCGACAGCCAGAAGCACCGCTTCGAGGAGACCCTGGAGCTCGATTTCTCCTTCGGTGTCAAGGGCCTGGCGCGTTTCCGCGCGAACAACTTCATGCAGCGGGGCGCCGTCGCGGGCGTCTACCGGCAGATCCCGTACCAGATCCTCGGTTTCCGCGAGCTCGGCCTGCCCACGGTCGTGGAGACCCTCTGCGACAAGCCCCGGGGCCTGGTTCTCGTCACGGGACCGACCGGGTCCGGCAAGACGACGACGCTCGCGGCCATGCTGGACAAGATCAACGCCGAAAAGCAGCTCCACATCGTCACGATCGAGGACCCGATCGAGTTCCTCCACGCGCACAAGAAGTGCCTCGTCAACCAGCGCGAGCTCCATGCCGACACGCACTCCTTCCCCAACGCCCTCCGGGCGGTGCTCCGCGAGGACCCCGACGTCGTCCTGATCGGCGAAATGCGCGACCTCGAGACGATCGAGTCCGCGCTGCGCATCGCCGAGACGGGGCACCTGACCTTCGCGACTCTCCACACGAATTCCGCGGTCTCCTCGATCAACCGCATCATCGACGTGTTCCCTTCCCACCAGCAGACGCAGATCCGCACCCAGCTCTCGTTCGTCCTGGAAGGGATCCTCTGCCAGTCGCTGCTGGAGCGCGCGAGCGGGAAGGGGCGCATCATGGCGATGGAAGTCCTCGTGCCCAACGCCGCGATCCGCAACCTGGTCCGCGAAGACAAGGTCCACCAGATCTACTCGATGATGCAGACGGGCCAGTCCAAGTACGGGATGCAGACGTTCAACCAGTCACTGGCCACCCTCTACCACCGCAAGCTGATCACCCTGGAGATGGCGCTGTCGCGCTCCTCGAATCCGGACGAGCTCCAGGAGCTCATCGGCCGCGGCGCCGGGTTGAACGCGCCGACGGCGCCGGCCATCGCGGGACGGCGCTGAGGTGACCATGAGGAGTGAGGGCTAGGCCGCGATGCCCAACTACGCCTGGAAGGGGCGCAACCGCGCGGGCCTGATCAAGGAGGGAGTTCTCGCCGCCGATTCCAAGGAAATCGCGCTCGCCTCGCTGCGCCGCCAGAACATCGTCGTCACCGGCATCCGGGAGCGCGGCAAGGAGATCTCCCTCACCAAGGTCGGGCGCAAGGTCCCGCCCAAGACTCTGGCGGTCTTCACGCGGCAGTTCTCGGTCATGATCGACGCGGGATTGCCGCTCGTGCAGTGCATCGAGATCCTGGCGAACCAGCAGGAGCACAAGAACTTCCAGAAGATCCTGCTGCAGGTCCGGCAGGACGTGGAGGCCGGCTCGACGCTCGCGGACGCGATGCGCCGGCACCCGAAGGCCTTCGACAACCTCTACGTCAACATGGTCGCCGCCGGGGAAGCGGGCGGTATCCTGGACACGATCCTCCAGCGCCTCTCGATCTACATCGAGAAGGCCGTGAAGCTCCGGTCCCAGGTGCGCTCGGCCATGATCTACCCGATCGCCGTCATCGTCATCGCGGCGATCGTCGTGGCCGTCATCCTGTTGAAGGTCATCCCGACGTTTGCCGCGCTGTTCATGAGCCTCGGAGCGGAGCTGCCGCTCCCCACCCGCATCGTGATCGCCTCCTCCAACTTCCTCGCGCGCTACTGGTGGGCCTTCGCCCTGCTCATCGCCGCCACCGCGTACGGCATCCGGCGCTACTACGCGACGCACTCGGGCCGCCGGGTCATCGACGGGCTGCTGCTGAAGACGCCGATCCTCGGCTCCATCCTCCGGAAGGTCGCCGTGGCCCGGTTCTGCCGGACGCTCGCGACGCTCACGTCCTCCGGCGTTCCGATCCTGGAGAGCCTGGACATCACGGCCCGCACCGCGGGCAACGCGATCGTGGAGGACGCCATCTACGAGACGCGGCGCAGCGTCGAAGGGGGCAAGACGATCGTCGAGCCCCTCCGGGCGACCAACGTCTTCCCGAACATGGTGACCCAGATGATCGGGGTGGGCGAACAGACGGGCGCGCTCGACGCGATGCTGAACAAGATCGCCGACTTCTACGAGGACGAGGTCGACGCGGCGGTCGCCGGGCTCGTCAAGCTGCTCGAGCCGCTGATGATCTTCATCCTCGGGATCGTGATCGGCGGCATCGTCATCGCCATGTACCTGCCGATGTTCACGCTGATCAACAAGATCGGCTGATACACAATTGTGAATTGTGAGTTGTGAATGGTGAATTGAGACGACCCGTTCCCGATTCCCGATTCACGATTCCCGATTCACAACTCCCATGAACGACTCGCTCCGGCGCTCGCTCGGCTGGCTGACGACGATCCGCATCGCCGTCCTGGTGGTGATTCTTCTCTCCGCGCTCCTTCTCCACGCGAGCTCCGGCGTGGACCTGCCTTCGACCTTCGTCGATTTCCTCGTGGGCCTGAACGCCGCGGCGGCCCTGCTCGCCGTTTTCCATTGGACCATGAGCCGCCGCCTTCCGGTCCGCCTCTCGGCCTACCTTCAACTCCTGTCCGACCTCGTCCTGGTCACCATCCTCGTGTACTGCTCGGGCGGGCCCTACTCGGTCTTCAACTTCCTCTACCTGGTCATCATCGGCACCTCCGCCTTCCTGCTCTTCCGCACCGGCGCCTTGATCGTGGCCTCCGGGGGAGCGCTCCTCTACGGTTCGGTCGTGCAGCTGCTGGCCAGGGGACTCCTCCCTCCGCCCCCGCTCGCTCCCGCATTCGACTGGGTGAGCCCCCGGGTCCGTTACAACCTCGTCGTGTCGATCGCGGGCTTCTACGGGGTCGCCTACATGGCCGCCTATCTCTCCGAGAAGCTCCGCGCGGCGGGGATGGAGCTGGCGCGCCGGCAGAAGGCGCTCCACCGGCTCCAGAACCTCCATGGAAACGTCATCGCGACCATGTCGTCGGGCCTGATGACGACCGATTCCCAGCAGCGGATCGCGTTCCTGAACCGCGCGGGCGGGGATCTCCTCGGTGTGGATCCGTCGCGCGTCCTCGGACGGCCCCTGTCGGACTTCGGTTTCATTCTTCCCGTGGACTGGAAGACCGTCTGGAACAGCGGCCACGGTTGGGAGACCTTCCGCGCCGAGTTCGAGACCGAGCGCGCCAGCTCGCGCCAGGTCCTGGGCTTTTCCGTGCGCGGCCTGATGGAAGACGGAGAGCAGGGGCTCCTCATTCTCTTCCAGGACCTGACCGACATGAAAAAACTCGAGCGCCGGGCGCGCTTCAACGAGCAGCTCGCCGCCGTCGGAGAGCTCGCGGCCGGCATCGCCCACGAGATCCGCAACCCCCTGGCCTCGATCTCCGGCTCCGTCCAGGTCCTCTCCAACGAGCTGACCGTCGGATCGGCCGAGCGGCGGCTCATGGAGATCATCGTCTCGGAATCCAACAGGCTCTCGAAGATCCTGGAAGACTTCCTGCGGTTTGTCCGCCCGCAGGAGCGGCGAGTGGCCGACTTCGACGTCGCCAACACGGTCGCGGAAGTCATGGATCTCTTCCGCCTCTCCGACGAAGTTTCCGACGCGCACCGCATCGAGGTCGACGTCTCGCCGCCGCATTCGGAGCTCTCCGGGGACCGGGACCAGATCCGGCAGATCATCTACAACATCGCCAAGAACGCGGTGCGCGCGATGGCGGCCGGCGGAACCCTGACCGTGCTTGGACGCGAAGAGGACGCCTGGTATAGCATCCGTTTCACCGACACTGGTCGAGGAATGAGCGAAGAGGAGCTCGGGCGTCTCTTCACCCCCTTTTCCACGGCGTTCGACGGAGGGACGGGGCTCGGCATGGCGATCGTCCGGCGAATCGTGGAAGACCACGGAGGAGTCATTGACGCGGAATCGAGGCCGGGAGAAGGCACGACCGTGACCGTGATGCTGCCGCGGGAGACCGCCCGGAAAGAGGTCGCCGCCGCGCCGGCCTCCCTGGGAGCGAAGGCCTCGTGAGCAGCGGCGCCCGACTGCTGATCGTCGACGACGAAGCCTCGATCCGCGACATGCTCGCGTTCTTCTTCCACAAGAGGGGCTTCGAGGTGCTGACGGCATCCAACTACGCCGAAGGCTCCGCGTCGGCCGTCCGCTCCTCGCCCGATCTCATCCTCTGCGACATCAAGATGCCCGACGGCAACGGGCTCGACCTCCTGCGCAAGGTCAAGGCCGAGAACCCGAAAACGCCGATGATCATGATCACGGCGCACACCTCCGCCAAGGACGCGATCGAGGCGATGAAGGCGGGAGCCGTCGATTACATCTCCAAGCCCTTCGACGTCGAGGAGCTGGGCCTCCTCGTGGACCGCGCCCTCGGAGAGAAGCAGCTCCAGGACGAGAACATCTACCTGAAGCAGGAGCTCGCCGCCAAATACACCTTCGCCAACATCATCGGGAAGGGGTCGCGGATGCAGGAGATCTTCCGCACGATCGAGCGGATCGGGAGGGTCTCCTCGACCGTCCTTCTCACGGGCGAGAGCGGCACCGGCAAGGAGCTCATCTCGCGGGCGATCCACTACACCTCGATCCGCAAGGAGAAGAAGTTCATCTCCATCAACTGCGGCGCGCTCCCCGAGACGCTCCTCGAGTCCGAGCTCTTCGGCCACGAGCGGGGAGCCTTCACGGGAGCGGTCAAGGAGAAGCGGGGGCTGTTTTCGGAAGCGGACGGCGGGACGCTCTTCCTGGACGAGATTTCCGAGACCACCCCGACGATGCAGGTCAAGCTCCTCCGCGCCATCCAGGAGAAGCTCATCCGGAAAGTCGGCGGCAACGAAGAGACGAGCGTGGACGTCCGCATCATCGCCGCGACCAACAAGGACCTGACGGAGCTCGTCGCGGCCGGCCGGTTCCGGGAAGACCTGTTCTACCGGATCAACGTCATCCCGATCGCGCTCCCGCCGCTGCGCTCGCGCGTGGAAGACATCGCCCCGCTGACGCAGCACTTCATCACGATGATCTGCAAGGAGCAGCGGATCCCGGAGAAGAAGATCTCGACGGAGGCGATGCGGCTGCTCGAGGCGTACCCGTGGCCGGGCAACGTGCGGGAGCTCGAGAACATGCTGGAGCGGACCGTCGCCCTGGAGGCGAGCTCCGTGATCAGCGCCTCGAGTCTGCCGGAGTCGATCGCGCTCGGAGTGCGCACGCGGGTGCCCGACTTCGAGAGCCTCCCGGCGGAAGGGATCAACCTCGAGGCGTACCTCGAGGCGGTCGGAAAGCGCCTCATGCGGGAGGCCCTGGACCGCAGCGACGGCGTGCAGACGAAGGCGGCGGAGCTGCTCCACATGTCCTTCCGCTCCTTCCGCTATTACGCCAAGAAATACAACCTCGTCCGGAAGGAAGACCTGTACGAGGAGGAGGCGTCGCCCGCCGCGGAAGCCGAGACCACCTAGATGCGAAGTCGCGGGGCTCGCATGGTCGCCCTGCTGATCGCCGCCGTGTCCTGCGGCGCCGGACCGACTCCCTCGAAGCCGGCCGCGACGCGGTCTCCCACAGGGCCGCGCGCCGTCCTGCCGTCGGGATCCACCTACCGGCTGGAGCTGGTGCACACGCCCGAGGAGCAGGCGCAGGGGCTGATGTTCCGCGAGAGCCTCCCGGAGAAGACGGGGATGCTCTTTCTCTTCGGCGACGGGAACGTTCACCGCTTCTGGATGAAGAACACCATGATCCCGCTCGACATGGTCTGGATGGACGCCGATGGCAGGGTCCTCTTCATTTCCGCCGACACGCCCCCCTGCAAGGCGGACCCCTGCCCGAGCTACGGTCCGGAATCCCCCGCCGCGATGGTGCTGGAGATCGCGGGGGGGAAGGCCGCGAAGGAGAAGGTGGCCGTCGGCTCGGTGCTCCACTTTGAGGACGTGAAGTAGAAGCTCCTTCCAGGGCCTCGCGTTGTCTCCTCGGCGCCGTAGGGGCGGGCCTTGTGCCCGCCCGACTCCGCTCATCGCGCCGCCTCGTCCGGACCGAAACCGTAGCTCGTCACGCCTTCATGCTCACGATCACGCTCTCCGTGGCGCAGGGCACGTCGGTGGCTCTATGGCTTGCGGAGAGTCTTGCGGTCTCGACGCATCGGCATGACCGTCAGAGGCGGGCGGCCACAAGGGCCGCCCCTACGGCACGGGGGCGCGAGCGGAGTTCTTACGGTTCGAAGAGGAAGAGGCCGTCGCCGGTGGTGCCGACGTAGAGCCGCCCGCCCGGTCCGGCGGCGGCCGTCGCCAGGGCGAGGCCGACGCGCGGGCTCGAAACGGAGAGCCGCCGGCCTCCCTCCTCCCAGACGAGCCTTCCGCCGACCTCCTGCAAAGAGCTGTAGGAGCCGGCGGCGGCGGCGCCGCCCTCCTGGAAGATGCCCCCCTTCAAGAGCCCGATGCGGTGGCTGCTCCAGGTCTGGCCGTTCCAGCGGAAGACACCCTCGGCCGAACGAACTTCGAGCAGTGGTCCGCCGGACGCGTCGGAAAGAAGCTCGGCGGACACGGGCGCGGCCGGGCCGCCCATCGGCGCGAACCCCTCCCCCGCGCCGACGATCCGGAAGACGCCGGCCGCCGTAACGAGAACGGGCGAAGAGAAGGGCGCGGCGAAGAGAGCGACCGCGCCCCCCGCCGGGGGATTCGCCGGCGCGAACCAGCGCTCCCCCAGGTCGCGAGAGAAGCGCAGGCCGGAGGAGGAGGAGAGCGCCAGCACGGTCTTCCCATGCGGGTCGCGGAACGCGACGAGCGTCGCGGCGGGCGGAAGCGGGTCGCGCGAGACGCGGCGCACTTTCAAGCCGCGCGCCTCCCAGACTCCGCTCTCCTCGCCTCCATACGCCCGGAAGAAGAAGAGGCGGCCCGGGTCGTTCGGGTCGGCCACGAGGTCCGACACGCGGCCCTCCGTCAGACCGACCGAGCCCCGGTCGAGCGTCGCTCCCCCGTCGTCGGAAACGAAGACGCCCTCTCCCTCGGTGCCGACGTAGAGCCGTCCGGTCGCCCGATCCACTTCGAGCGCCGTGACGACCATGCTCTCCCGCGAGACGCGGCTCCAGTTCTCGCCGCCGTCGGTCGAGCGGTGGAGCCCGCCCACGGTGGCGGCGTAGACGACGCCCGGACGCCGGGGGTCCCGGCGGATGACCTGGGAGCGGCGGTTGGTGAACCCGTTCTTGAATCGCGTCCAGTGGTCGCCGCCGTCCCGGCTGCGGTACACCCAGCCGCAGGTCGAGACCCAGATGTCGCGGGGATCGGAGGCGGCGAAGTCCCACGAGTAGATCGTCGCGTCCAGGACCATCCCCTCCGCGATCCGGGACCACGTCGCTCCGCCGTCCCGCGTCCGGAAGGCCTGGCGCCAGGTCCCGGCGTAGAGAACGCGGGGATCGGCGGGATCGAAGGCCAGGGACTCGACCTGGACGAGTCCCGGAGTCTTCGTCCCCGTCCGCGACCAGGTCTCTCCGCCGTCGCGTGACAGGCGGACGCCGTCGTCGCCTCCCGCTGCGAGCACCGGGGGATCGCCCGGCACGAGGGCGAGCGCGCGCGTCGCGATCGTCTCCTTCCAGAGCGCGAGGATCGTCCAGTTGGCGCCGCGGTCGTCGCTGCGGACGACGAGGCCTCCCGAGTACTGGCCCGCGAGCGCCGCCCAGAGCCGCCCGGGAGTCTTCGGGTCCGCGATCAGGGCCGTCACCACGTAGCCCGGGAAGGCGGGCCCCTGCCGCAGCGGGGCCCAGGAGGAGCCTCCGTCGCTCGAGCCGTAGAAGTTTCCCCGCGAGGTGCCGCAGAAGACGCTCCCGCGCGCGAAGGGATCGGTCGCGAAGACGCGGACGTCCGCTCCCCAGACCGGCAGCCGCCACCACGTCGCGGCCGCCGCCGGCGCCGCCGCCGCGGCGGCGAGAGAGAGGAGCGAGAACAGGCGGAGGAGCTTCTGGAACATGAGAGGAGAGCCGGTCAGCGGTCTTCCCCCGTTCGCGCCGTCCCCGCCGGAACGCGGGCGGCGGAGGCGCCGGGGCTCGCGGCCGCGCCGCGCCGGACCGCCGTCATCTCGGCCAGGATCGAAACGGCGATCTCCTCCGGCGTGACGGCGCCGATCTCGACGCCGATGGGGGCGTGGACGCGGCGGAGGCGCTCCTCGGGCATCCCTTCCTCGGAGAGCTTCGCGAAGACGCCCCGCACCTTGCGGGCCGACCCGATCAGTCCAACGTACTTCGCGGCGGGCGCCGTTTCGGAGAGCCACGGGCGCAGGGCCGCCAGGTCCGTCTCCCAGCAGCGCGTCACAATCGCCACGTAACGGTCGCGTCCCGGCCGGAGCGCTTCGCGCGGTAGCTCGTACTGGCGGTTTGTCTGAAACACGGCGGCCTCCGGAGGGAAGCGCTCCCGTCTCGCGTACTCTTCCCGGTCGTCCGCCACGGTCACCTCGTAGCCGAGGCCGATCGCCGTCCGGGCCAGGGCCAATCCCACATGCCCGCCCCCCAGGATCAGGAGCGAGGGCGCGGCCTTGAGCAGCTCGACGGAGACGCGCGCCGAGCCGCCGCAGATCATGTTGGTCGGCTCGCGTTCCTCTCCGGAGCGGATCTCGCGCTCGAAGAAGTCGTACCACTTGATCAGGCGCTCCGCTCCCCCCTCTCGGAAGAGGGAGCCGGCATCCGCCACGACGAGCGCCTCGAACGGACCTCCTCCGATGGTGCCCGAGTAGCTCCCGTCCTCGAAGACGAGGAATCGCCGGCCGATCCGGGACGGGCCCGACCCCTTCGTCTCGACGACCGTCGCCAGGGCGAGCCGGCCCCGGGACGCCAGTTGTTCGGAAAGATACCTAAAAAAAGTCTCATCCGACATGGGACTCGATAGTTTAGCAAGACAAGGTGTCAGGTTTGAGGTTTCAGTGACACCTTTACCCTGACACCTTCCCTCCATCCCTCCATCGGGTAGGATCTCGCATCGATGCCGCCCCCCATCCGCGTCGCCGTCTTCCCCGCCGCGGGCCTGGGGACACGGTTCCTGCCGGCCACGAAGGCGCAGCCCAAGGAGATGCTGCCGCTCGTGGATCGGCCCCTCGTGCAGTACGTCGTGGAGGAGGCCTGCGCGGCGGGGCTCGAGCGCATCGTCATCGTGACCGGCCGGGGCAAGAACGCGATCGAGGACCATTTCGACACCTCCTTCGAGCTCGAGCGGATGCTCGAGGAGAGAGGCAAGAGCGACCTGCTCGGGCAGGTGCGCGAGATCTCGGAGCTTGCCCGGATCTCCTACGTCCGGCAGAAATCCGCCCTCGGGCTCGGGCACGCCGTCCTCCAGGCTCGGGACCTCGTCGGAGACGAGCCCTTCGCGGTCATGCTCGGGGACGACATCGTGGACGCGGAGGAGCCGTGCATCGGCCAGATGCTCCGGGTCTACGAGCGGCGGGGCAACCCGGTCATCGCCCTCCAGCAGGTTCCCCGGGAGCAGACCCGCCAGTACGGGATCGTCGGCGCGCGGCCCCTGCCCGAAGACGGCCGCGTCGTCGAGATCACCGACATGGTCGAGAAGCCGCACCCCGACGCCGCGCCGTCCAATCTCGCGATCATCGGGCGCTACCTGCTTCCGCCCGAGATCTTCGCGATCCTGGCCGGGACGACTCCCGACGTCGGGGGCGAGATCCAGCTGACCACGGGGCTCAAGACGCTCCTCAAGAGGGGGCCGATCGATGGATACCTCTTCGAGGGGCGGCGCTACGACGCCGGAGACAAGCTGGGCTTCCTGGTGGCGACGGTCGAATTCGCGCTCAAGAGAGAGGACCTCGGAGGAGCGTTCCGGAAGTACCTGAAGAGCCTGAAGCTTTGATTTCTGATTGGTGATTTGTGATTTGTGATCGAGGGTCACGAGTCGTCGATCACGGACTCCCCTTCGATTCCTTCTTCGAGTCGGGCTTCGCGTCGGCTTTCGGGGACGACGCGGGCTTGGAATCTCCCGTCTTCGTCTCGGAGGGCTTCGAATCGGAGGACTTCGACTCCGACTCCGCCTTGGGAGAGGTCCCGGACTTGCCCGAGTTCGTCCCGCGCGCGTAATCGGTGATGTAGAAACCGCTCCCCTTGAACTGGATCGCGGGCGCCGAGAACGCCTTCTTCAGTTTCTTCCCGCCGCAGTGCGGACAGATCTTGAGAGGCCTCTCCCGCAGGCGCTGCAGCACCTCCGTCTTGCGCTTGCAATCCTGGCAGACGTATTCGTAAAGCGGCATAGCAAGAAATTGTGAGTTGTGAGTTGTGAATTGTGAATAGGGCCCCGACCGGGCCTCACTCACAACTCACAACTCGCAACTCACAATTATTTTCCGAGGCTTCCTCCTTCCGTCCTGTACTGGATCTTCTTGCGGCGGGGAGACGTCGCCAGTGCCCGCCGCAGAAGACCGAGACAGAAGAAAGCGTAGAGCAAGCGGGCGTTTTCCGCCAGACCTCCGGGGCCCCGCGAACAGAGCTGCTGGAGCGGAGTCTTTCCGTCCACGGCGTCGAAGAAAGCCCGTTCCGGCCCGCTGAAGACGTCGAGGGCCGCGCCGGGGGTCTTCTCCAGGATCCCCTGCGCGGAGCCGAGGCGCTGGATCAGCCGCTTGACGTTCGCGGCGCGCCGGATCCCCTCCAGGATGACCTCGGGAAGCGGGAAGTCCATGCGGACGAGATCCGGCGTCCGCCGGGCGCCGATCTCGAAGACGACGTCCCCCGACTCCCAGTCGAGCGCGCCGAGCAGGATCTCGCGGACCTGGCCGGCGATCGCGGCGTTCAACCGCTCCGGCGTGACGACTCCCATCTGCAGCAGGACCTGCCCGACCCTGAGACCGTCCCGCGCCCGCCGCCTTTCGACCTCGCGCGCCGTCTCGGCGTCGAGCGCTCCCTGGCCGAGCAGGTACGCGGTCAAGCCGAGCTCCTTTTCGTTGGAGGCCGCGAAGATCACGGAGCCGTCGTCCACGACGATCCGGCGCGCCCGGCCGTCCGCCGAGACTCTCACGATCCCGGGGACGCGGTAGCGGTGGATCGTCGCGAGGATCTCCGCCAGGGGCGTGACGGCCAGATCGCCGCGGTATTCGAACTCTTTGGACATCGTGCGGGCCCGCCGAATCGTATTCCGAAGAAGGGGCGGTGGATAGTGGGAGCCCCTTAGAATGCGGGCGTGATCAGCGTCGCGGAGGCCCTGGCGATCATCGCGCGCAACACGGCGGCGGGAGCGGAGGAGCGGGTCCCGCTCTCCGAGGCGCTGGGAAGAGTCGCGGCGCGGGACGTCGTCTCGGACACGGACTGGCCGCCCTTCGAGACTTCGGCCATGGACGGCTACGCGGTCCGGATGGCGGACGTCCCGTCGCCGGGAGCGGCGCTGTCCGAGCGCGCGGACCCCGTCGCCGCCGGCGCCGCGCTTCCGGGCCCTCTGCGCCCCGGAGAGGCCGTCCGCGTGATGACCGGCGCGCCGCTTCCCGAGGGGACCGAGGCCGTGGTCCCCGTCGAGCGGGCGCGCCGCGAAGAGGGGCGCGTGGTGTTCGAGGTCGCGCCGGTTCCCGGCGCCCATCTTCGCCGGCGCGGGGAGAGCGTCCGGGAGGGCTCGCGGCTCGTCCCCGCCGGCCGGCGCCTGACGCCGGGAGACATCGCGCTCGCGGCGCTCGCCGGCTCCGAGACCCTGACGGTGTTCGCGCGGCCGCGCGTCGCGGTCGCCGCCACCGGAAACGAGCTGGTGCCGGCCGCGGAGAAGCCTCGGCCGGGACAGATCCGCGACTCCAACGGGCCCATGCTCTCCGCCCTCTGCCGCGCGCGGGGATGGGCCGCGGTCGCGCGCCGCCGCGTGGCGGACGAGGCCGCCGGCGTCGCGGCGCTCTTCGAGACAGCCGGCCGGGAGGAGGATGTGCTCGTGACTTCGGGCGGAGTCTCCGCGGGAGACTTCGACCTGCTGCCCGGGATCGCGCGCCGGCAGGGGTTCGAGATCCTCTTCCACGGCGTGGCGGTCCGGCCCGGCAAGCCGGTCGCCTTCGCCCGGCGCGGAGCGACGCTCTGGTTCGGGCTTCCCGGCAATCCCGTCTCCACGTCCGTCTGTTTTCATCTCTTCGCGCGCTTCGCCCTCGGCCGGCTCGAGGGGGACCCGAGTCCCGGAGCGCCGCGGGTCGCCGCCCGGCTCGCGCGGGACCTGCCGGCCGGCGGGGCGCGCGAGACCTATCGCGACGCGATCTTCGAGAACGCGGGCGGGGCCGCCCTCGTGAAGCCCCTGGTTTCCGCCGGGAGCCACGACATCGCCACGCACGCGCGGGCCAACGCCCTGATCCTCGTCCCGGCGGGGGCCGGACCGCGGCCGGCCGGTTCGACAGTCGAGTGCCTTCTCCTGTGACCCGGTCCGCAAGACCTGTCCCCTGCGCCACGGAGGAGAGGCGCGTGCGGACGTCCGACGGCGTGACAATCGCCTACACCTGGTGGCGCCGCCCCTCCCGGGAGATCCTCCTGCTCGCTCCCGGGTTCTGGCGCGTCCGCCGGGCGAAGGAGAACCTCTACCTCGCCACGCATTTCGTGCGGCGCGGCTACGATGTCGCGTCGATCGACTTTCGCGGCCACGGCGAGAGCGGCGGCGCGTACACGTTCGGCCCTTCCGAGACGCACGATTTCCTTGCCGTCGTCGAGGACCTCGTGGGCGAAGGAAAGCCCTACTCGCGCTACGCTGTCCTGGGTCTCTCACTGGGTGGCTCGATCGCGGCCGAGGCGGTCGCCCGGCACCCTCTCCCCCCGTGCCGCGCCCTCGCTCTGATCTCCTCCCCGGCGCACGTCTCGGCGTTGCGCCCCCGTCCCTGGAAGCCGGGAGCCGCTCGCCAGGTCCGGCTGCGCCACGTCCTTCGCCCGCCGAGGATCGCCGGCCGGAAACTCCTCTCGCCCAAGCCTCGCGTGGCCCGGGCGCTCGCGCGGCTGACGATCCCGAAGCTCATCGTGACGGCGGAAGGAGACTGGCTCGTGGATCCGTCGCACGGCCTGTTCCTCGCGCAGGCCGCTGCCCCGCCCGTGGAGCACGTTCACCTGGACCTTCCGGGCTCCCTCCACGCCGACGCCCTCGTCCGCTCGGCGCCGCTCGCGCTTCTGCGGCTGCTCGATCGGTGGCTCGACCGCAACGCGCCGCCATAGGCGGCGCGGTTTCAGGTTTCAGGTTTCAGGTTTCAAGACGCGCGCCCGGGAAGCCCCCTGAAACCTGAAACTTGAAACCTGAAACCGCCCTTTGCCCAAAGGCCTCAGAGGCCGGCGTCGTCGGAGGCGAAGGCTAGAATCGCGGCGTCATGCGGCGCGTCGTCGTCACGGGGATCGGATGCCTTTCGCCAAACGGCAACGGGCGGGAGGCGTTCGCGCGGGCGCTGCGCGAAGGCAAGAGCGGCGTCGGACGGATCTCGCTCTTCGACCCCGAGGGGCTGCCGACGACGATCGCCGGGGAGCTCAAGGGCTTCGAGCCCGCGGCTCACCTCTCGGCCAAAGACGCGCGGCACGTCTCCCGCGCCGTCCCGATGGCGATCGCGGCCTCCGCGGAGGCGCTCGCGGACGCCGGCATCGACGCGGCCTCCCTGTCTCTCCAAGAGCGCCGGGAGCTGGGGGTCGTGCTCGGGACGGGCGGAGGACCGATCGAGTTCTCCGAGCGGATGTACCACCTCTACTACACCAACCAGGTCAAGAAGGCCTCGGTCTACTCCATCGCCTCCGGCACCATCGGCACGCTCTCCTCCGAGATCTCGATGCAGTTCAACCTGCGCGGCCCCTCGCACGTGGTCTCGACCGGCTGCGCCTCCTCGACCGACGCCCTCGGGTACGCCTTCCGCTCGATCAAGTTCGGTTCCGGCGACGTCCTGCTCTGCGGCGGCGTGGACGCGACGGTCGTGCGCGGCATCATGGAAGGCTTCGTCATGATGCGCATCGTCTCGACGGGATGGGAGAGCGATCCGCCGCGCGCCTCCCGCCCGTTCTCCGCCGACCGGGACGGCTTCGTGCTCGGAGAAGGGGCGTGGATGTTCGTGCTGGAGGAGTCCGAGCGCGCCCGGGCCCGGGGCGCTAGGATCTACGGCGAGATCCGAGGATACGGAGCGACCTGCGACGCGCACCACCGGGTCCGGCTGGACGAAACGGGCGAGGAGCCGGCGCGCGCCATGTCCCTGGCGCTGGAGGAGGCGGGTCTCTCACCGGACGCCGTGGACTACCTCGCCTACCACGGCACCTCGACGAGGCTGAACGACCGCGTCGAGACCCGCGCCGTCCGACGCGCGTTCGGCCGCCGGGCCTCGCTTCTGCCCGGCTCTTCCATCAAGTCCATGATCGGCCATCCGCAGGGCGCCTGCGGCGCGGCGGGCGTCGCCGCGACGCTCCTCGCGATGCGCGACTCCTTCCTCCCGCCGACGGTGAACCTGGAGAGCCCGGACCCGGACTGCGACCTCGACTACGTCGCCAACGAGGCGCGCGCGGCGTCGTTCGAGCATGCCCTCTGCAACTGCATCGGCTTCGGCTCCAAGAACAGCGCGCTCGTGATCTCGCAGTCGGGCTGACGGGACGGCATCGGTCATGGCGGCCGGATGGACTTCTCTTCTCGTGCCGCCTCGCAGGCCGTCCCGGGAGGTCCTCGACGACTCGATCCTGCCGCCCGACGAGTTGAAGCTCTTCTTCGAGGACCTCGACCTCGTCAACCGGCGCTGGGGCAACGTCCGAACCCTTGCCCGCCGGCTGCGCCCCGCGTTGCTGGCTTCCGACGGCTCCTCCTGGATCCTTCTCGACGTCGGCGCAGGAGCCGCGACCATGTCCGGCCGCCTGGTGGAGAGGCTTCGCCGCGTGCGGGCGCCGATCTTCCGGGTCGCTCTCGACCTGAACTGGCATCACCTGATGGCGGGGCGCGCGCTCTCCGAAGGGGAAGCGCCGACCGCGGTGGCCGCCGACGTGTTTGCCCTCCCCTTCCCCGACGGCTCGGTGGATTGGATCGTTTCCACGCTGTTCTTTCATCATTTCTCTCCGGAGGAAAACGTCCGGCTCCTGAAGGAGCTCGCCCGTGTCGCCCGGAGGGGCCTGGCGCTCCTCGACATCCGGCGCGGCTACCTGCCGCTCCTGTTTCTTTCGACGATCGGCCGGATCACCTGCAAGAGCCGCTACGCGTTCGCGGACGGCATCACGTCGGTCCGGCAGTCCTATACGGCGGCGGAAGCGCGAGCGATCGCGTCCGAGGCGCTCCCCGGGGCGCGCGTCGAGCGCGTGTTCCCCTGCCGCTTGATGATCTCGCTGTGACGTCCGGCTACGACGCCGTGGTCGTCGGCGCCGGCCCGGCCGGCTCCGCGGCCGCGATCGTCCTGGCGCAGGCCGGGCGCCGCGTGCTCCTGCTGGAAAAGGACCGGTTCCCGCGGCCCAAGGTCTGCGGCGAGTTCCTCTCCTCCGACGCGCTGCCGCTGCTCGACCGCCTGGGCGCCCGCCAGGCCGTCGAGGAGCAAGGGCCGGAGCGCGTTGAACGCGGTTCCCTCCATCTGCCGCGGGGCTCCGCCGTGGCCTTTCGCCTTCCTTCGCCGGCGCTCGGGATCTCGCGCTTTCTCCTCGACGATCTGCTGGCCCGCCTCGCGCGCGAGGCGGGCGCCGAAGTCCGCTTCGGCGCGCGTGTGACCTGCGCGGAGAGAGCGCCCGAAGATGGCTTCCGCTTTCGTTTTGCGCGCGAGCAAGTCGAAGAGGAAATCGGGGCGCGCGCCGCGATCGGGGCATGGGGGCGGTGGGACCCTCTCGATCGGACGCTCGACCGCGGATTCCAGCGCGGCCGGCGCCGGTACTTCGGATGGAGCCGGGACTTCCGAGGCGACACGGGCCCGCTGGCAGGCGAAGTCCGTCTCTACATCTTCGCGGGAGGCTACTGCGGGCTCTCGCGCGTCGAAAGGGGCGCGGTCAACCTGGCGGGAGTCATTTCGGAGAGCCGGCGCCGCCGGCTCCACTCCGGCTGGGAAGCCGTCTGCGAGCACGCGAGATCCTCGAACCGATCTCTCGACGAGCATCTCGGGCGCCTCGACCCCGGTCCGACAGGGTTCCTCGGCACGGGCCCGGTGTTCTTCACCGCGAAGCCTCCCGTGGAGGATGGAATCCTCATGGCGGGCGACGCCTCCGGCGTCCTCGACCCCTTCTCCGGCGAGGGCCAGTCGGCCGCCCTCGCCTCCGGAATCCTCGCGGGAAACGCGATCGCGGATGGCCTCTCGGAAGGCCTGACGACCGAGGCCATCGCCGACGCCTATGCCCGAGCCTGGAGACGATCGTTACAGAAGCGCTTTCAATGGAGCCGGATTCTGCGCCTGCTGATGCTCCATCCCGCGCTCGGCAGCCTGGCCGGCCGCATTGCCGGCGAGAGACTGATCAAGTTCGGAATCGCGGCCACCCGCAGATGACATTGTGAATCATGAATCCCGATGACCCGTCGTCCCCGAAACACCGCCGATCGCTCGTGCCCCCGAGCCATCACGTGGTACACCGCCCCCCGAAACTCCACTCTCAGCGGCCGAACCGGTTGAGTATATAATATAGACCTGACCCTACTCCCGCCCGGTTGTAGTTCGGGTCCTGGGCGTCGTGAATCTGGGTGATGTTGCCGACGGAATCCTCCGCGGCGCTCTGACATAATGCATGATTTCAGGACCGACCCTCCATTGTTCCCTTCGCCGAAGCCACCGGCGGTTCACTTCAGTTGAAAGCGTCCATTCGCAAGTTGCCACGTTTGATACTTCCAGCTGCCAGTGACCTCGTCTCGCATTGCATACAGCAACCGAGGTGCGTACACGCCGGCACCCTCCGAGAAACCCACACGCACGAACGCTGTGTGCCCTACCCGGCGGCTGGGGGGCGCCACATCCTCCTCAAATCCTTTCGCCCGCCACAGCACCAAAAGCTTTCGATCTGGAACGCTATACACTGCAAACGATGTGCTGAAGTTACTCGTCGATCGGTTCCCTACCTCCTCGGTGATCATCTCGTCGCGGCCGTCTCCATCCATGTCGAGAATCTGGATCGAAATGATCTCGCCCGTATGCTGGGCGTCGAACTTCGATCCTTGACGATCAAAGACAAGAATCCCGCCCGCCAGGTTCTTCGAAATGGCGATTACCCGGACACCGTTACCGATCGAAAACTCGCGATGGAAACTGTATCCCGCTAGATCGACGTCAAAGAGCCGAGTCGGCGAATCAAGGCCACGGCGAGCGCGTGACGCGAGAATCGAGCGCGCCTCTTCCAAGGCCGTCGCTGCCTTGACGGGAGGCTGATCGCTCTCTACCAGACTGAGAAGCAAGCCAGCGAGGAGGATCGTAGGCTTCATCATCATGACCTCAGTTGTAGAACACGAAATCCCGACATCCCCCGACGATGATCGGTCGGCGATGCTCGGACTCCCGTTGCCTGCGGCATGCCCTTCCTAGGGCGTCGCTATTACAGAAATAAAGGCCAGTGGTCGGTCGGCTCCATGAGCCACTGGTTACGGAGACGGTACCAAGGTAGTCCGATTCTGTTTTTGGCGTGAAGCAGTCCATGCACCAGCGGAAGTTGGGGTTGGCCCAGCTCGCGCCATAGAAAGGACCGAGGCGCGAATGCTGTACAACGTCGCAGACCGGGAGGCCTTCACGATCGACGCGATTCAGAATGATAGCCATGACCGCTGCCTGACAAGGCGCGGACTTCCCTCTTGCCTCCGCATAGACGGTGCAGGTGAGACACTTTTGCTGTGACATGCCAGCCGTTGTCTGTTGACCATCGACATCGATGTTCAACACAGGGTTGCCGCTCGCATAGGAATACAGGTCGGTGTCGACGATTCCCAGTGGATCCGCCTGCGTATATCGACCCTGTCTGGCGCGGTACCAACGGAAGATGTTGTACTTGCGGTCCGTCTTCCCGTTCTGGCCGAGGTTCATCTGCTCGGCTTCCTGGCCGGGGAGCCGGAGTGGCTGGTGCTGGTCGGCCGTCCTGAGAGCGAAGACCCGGCCGTAGGGCTCGTACTCCGCCTGCCAGTAGATATTGCCCGAAGCGTCCGTCTGGATGATTGGCGTGCCCAGGTGATCGGTGAATGTCCAGTGGTTGACCACGCCGCCGTCCACCTGACCCACGGGGTGGCCGTTCAGCCAGATGTACTCGTAGATGATCGCGGGCGCCACCGTGTCTCCCGTCCACTGCATCTCGGATTCGGCCAGCAGATTCAGCTCAGGGCTGTAGAAGGAATACCGCAGGACCGGGCGCGAGATCGTCACTTCAGGCTTCAGTAACGTCTAGAGGCGTTTGCCAGAAGCTCGTCGAGCGCCGCCCGGTAGACTCGACACCTCTTATCATCCGGTTCACTTGGGTGCATCGATCGTCCAACAGCCGCGTATCCCTCGATGATGTTCTGCACGCGAGAACGCGCCAGACCTGCACGTTCGCCAAGAGGCAGAAGTGCGGCAACGAGATACATTCGATCGCACTGTCCAGACTTCAGTGCTGCGATTCGCCGGGCGAACAGCCCTTTTGCATCTTCAGGTGTGACACGGCGCGCGAGATACGACGACATGTTGAAAATGAGCAAGTCATTCGGCCGGCCTGCTTCGTCGAGCGCAGTCTCAAAGACTCGGATCTGCACCGCGGTCTCCTTAGGCGAAAAGAGAACGGCCGCCACGCGAAGTGATAACGCCCCAAGCTCGTCATCGAGTTGAGCGTGATCGAGGAGGTGAAAGACGCCGATCGAAAGACGCGTCGCTGCAGATGTCGGTAGCAGCCGGGCGGCTGCGATCGCCGCCAAGATCACCGCTCCCGTTGTGACGGCCAGCTTTTTCAAGTTCATTTCGTGTCGCAGCCGCAACAGCCAGCTCTTCCCGTCCTTTCCATTCCGTCACCGGGCGGGTTCATTGACGTGTAAAAGCCATTCTTACAGTCGGAGTACACGAAGACTGTCGGGAAGGTGTCGGTACCGGGGATCTTCTGCGTCGAGAAGTCGGTGTTAAGAATGAAGTCGATGTCCGTCACGCCAGGTCTGCCTGTCCCCGGCACGGGATTGTTCTTTCCGTACGCTTGGCAGTTGGGTGGTACCGAGAAGATGATCTGCTCTCCGTTTCCTTGCCCAGGTCCCGGATTGCCCGATGCAATGACCGGATGACAGCCGCAGTTTGCAATCACGAAGAGTCCCCACGGATCGGTGAAGAATAAAGGATTGTCGGCCGCATACTCGTACGTCGACCGCGTTCCGAGCTGGCGCTGCTGTCGTGTCACAGCTGGCCACGCGAGCAGTCGTCGCGGCTGCAGGTCGAGCGGGTCGGAGCTGGTGTATCGGCCCTGCCTGGCGCGGTACCAGCGGAAGATGTTGTATTTGCGGTCTGTCTTGCCGTTCTGGCCCAGGTTCATCTGCTCGGCTTCCTGACCGGGGAATCGAAGAGGCTGGTGCTGGTCGGCCGTCCTGAGAGCGAAGACCCGGCCGTAGGGCTCGTACTCCGCCTGCCAGTAGATATTCCCCGAGGCGTCCGTCTGGATGATCGGCGTGCCCAGGTGATCGGTGAACGTCCAGTGGTTGATCACGCCGCCGTCGACCTGACCCACCGGGTGTCCATTCAGCCAGATGTACTCGTAGATGATCGCGGGCGCCGCCGTGTCTCCCGTCCACTGCATCTCCGATTCGGCCAGGAGGCTCATGTCAGGGCTGTAGAAGGAATACCGGCGGACAGGGCTAGTGATCGTCACCCCCGGCTTGAGCACCTTTTTCGGAGAGGCCTCGCGGCCCCCCGAGCCCGAGACTGCCGAAAGGACACGGCCAACGAGCCGGAAAAGCCCGGGGCCACCCCCGGAATCGTGCTTCGCGCTCCCCAGCGAGAACCTCGTCTGGGCGAAGCCGAAGAAGTCTGCGCCCAAGGCTTCCGACAGCGATTCCTTCGTCCTTGTCGTTGCCGGCTTCACAGTCAGATTGGCATAGGCGTTCTGCCCGCCATACACCCCGTTGATCGCCGACACCTGGGTGAACGGCACGCCCAAGGCAGTCACCGTAAAGTTCTGAGACATCTGGCCGCTCATGACGGTGACCGGCGAAGGCACCGTCGCCACCGAGGTGTTTGAGCTCGTGACCGTCACGGCTGCCCCGCTGGGCGATGGCGCCGGGCCATTGAGCCAGATCGTGCCCATTGAAGTCCCAGGACCCGTCACCGTCGTCGGGTTCAGGCTCAGGCTGTAAATCATCAGCTCCGTCGTCACCGTGACCACGACGCTCTGGCTCCCACCCCCGTAGGAGCCCGTGACGTATGCCGTAGTCGTGTTGGAAACGTCCCCACCCGCCACGGTGAAGGGAGCCGACGTAGAGCCGGCCGGGATTAGCAATGGGTTCGGTAACACCGTTACCACCAATATGTTGCTACTCGTCAGCGTCACGGACGCGCCACCAGCAGGCGCCGGGCCGTTCAGCGTCACCGTACCGGTCCGGGTCGCGTTCTTGACCAGGCTCGGCGGATCGATCGTCACGGCGGAAAGCAGCACGAACGGCGTCACGGTGATCCATGCCGTGTCGCTGTAATTGTTTCCGTACCTCGCCGTGATGCCAACGCTTTGCAAGTTGGCGATCGTCTGCGCGGTGACCAGAAACGTCGCCGCTGTGGCACCCGCTGGAACCGTCACGCTAGCGGGAACCGTCGCCACGTTCGTGTTCGAGCTCGATAGGTTCACCACCAGCCCTCCAGCCGGCGCCGCATCGCCCAGCGTCACCGTTCCAGTCGCTGTCGCACCGGAGACGATCGAGATCGGGCTGACCGCCAGCGAGAAAAGCGAGATGCCGTTGTTGAAGGTCGTGACCGCCCGCAGGCCACGCCCGTCGTAGAGGTAGGAAAAGGCCTCGTCGTTGTACGAGGTGTTCGAGGTGGAAGAGAGCAGATTACGTGGCGAGTAGCTGTAGGTAGATGTGTCGAAGGTCGTCTCGTTGCCTGCCGCGTCGTAGGCGAACGCGCGGGTCACCCCGTCTTCGACAATGCTCGTCAGCTTCGGCAGAGTGCCCGAGTAGCTGAACGCCGTCGTCCGGTTCGAACCCAGGTTCAGGGTCTTCAGGTTCCCCATCGGGTCGTAAGTATAGCCCCCGCTGC